>DXBN01000251.1 GCA_019116505.1 Candidatus Enterococcus avicola
ATGGATGAGTAAATTTTAAATCAAAGCAGTGTAGCGCTTGACGTTCAATACCTAAATCCATTCGACCACCATATAATTCATCACCGACTAATGGGTAGCCATTAGCTGAAAAATGCACTCGAATTTGATGCGTTCTTCCTGTGTGCAGTTGGATATCAACAAGCGCGACTTCATGATTTTTTTTCGCTAGCCAATACTCCGTTTCCGCTGATTGTCCGGCAATCGTGACTTGGCGCTTAATAATTGAGCTTAAGTCGCGCCCAATTGGTTGTTTAAAAATAGCATGATCCATGATGTCGGTCATTTCTCCTGCAATTAAAGCTTTGTATTTTTTATGAAAGGCACGGTTTCTTAATTGTTCATCTAGCTTTGAATGGGCAAAACCGTGTTTAGCAAACACCATCAGACCGGATGTGTCTCGATCCAGACGCGTCACAACATGGACAACCTGGTTCACATAGTTTTGTCTCTTATAATACGCCTTGACCCGATTAGCCATCGTAAAATTGGGATGGTATTGCGCCGGAATCGATGACACCCCAGATGGTTTATTCACAATTAATAAGTGCTCATCTTCAAAGACTATTTCGATTGGTGTCTCATCAATTTTCAGTGTTTCATGTTCGCCTTCATCTGGAATCACAATTGTGACCATTTCACCAGACTTCAACCAATGCAAAACATTGCGTTCTTCGTCATTGACTAAAATTTGCCCACCGTGAAATTTAATTTTTGCCAAGAGTTTTTTAGAGACTCCTTGCTCTTTTAAAAAAAATTTGATTTGTTGTTGCTCATTTTTACTAAATGCGTAATGAAATTTCATCTAATTCAAATCTCCAATAAAAGCTTCCCTTACACGATGCCAAAAATTCATATGGCGGTAGGAGGCAAAGCGTATTTTATCTGGTGCAACACGATAATAGACCGAAGCAATATCCGCTTGTTGCACACTAAATTGATCGACGGTTACAATAAATTCGCCACCTTTCGTTAAACGAACTTCAACCCAATCATCTTTTGAAATCACTAACGGGGAACCAACCGTACGAAAAACACGGTTATTTAGTGAAGCAATTTCCGTCAGTTGCATCGCTTCAATACTTGGATGAAGCACGGCTCCACCAATACTTTTATTGTAAGCCGTTGAACCGGTTGGCGTCGAGATTGAAACACCATCGCCACGGAAACGTTCAAATAATTCTTCTTTAATATAAACATCAGCAACCATCGTGCGATGTAAACTTTTAATCGTTGATTCATTTAATGCAAAAAAGTGTTTATCTGCTCGTCCATCACGATAGCGAATAACAATATCAAGCAGTGGATAACTGACATTTTCCTCTTGATTGCTACAAAGAGAATCAACCATTTCTTCTAACTCATAATCACGCCAATCTGTATAAAAACCTAAATGACCCGTGTGAACACCTAAAAAACGGACATGGTCTAAACGATGAATATATAGGTGGAAAGCTGATAGTAATGTACCATCGCCACCAATCGAAATCACGATATCCGGATTTTCTTGATCCAAAGTATTACCTGAAGCGACGAGTAATTTTTTTAATTTTTCAGCCGCAGCAACTGATTGTGCAACTTGATTATAGACCAATGCAACTTTTAAGGATTCCATCCCTTCGTTTCACCCCATTCTGCAGCCGTTCGATAATTCGTATCATCACTCGTTCCCTTTCCATGTGAGAATAAGCGTTGTGCTTCCTGAATTTCAACACGAATGTTTGACATCTCTTCATCCAATTGATACGCGGCCTCTGCTGCTCGACGCAACCGTTCACTAATTTCGACTGGAAAGTCACCTTGGTACTTATAGTTTAATGAATGTTCAATCGTTGCCCAGAAATTCATCGACAACGTTCGAATTTGAATCTCGGCTAAAATCTTTTTTTCGCCTTCAAGTAACTGTACGGGATACTCAACGATTAAATGGTATGAGCGGTAACCACTCTCTTTTTTATTTTCGATATAATCGCGTTCAATGATAATTTGCATATCTTTGCGATTTCTTAGCAATTGAACGACATGATAAATATCATCAACAAATTGACACATTATTCGTAAACCAGCAATATCGGACATTTCTTCTTCTAATCGTTCAAGAGGAATCTTTCTTAAACTCGATTTCGCCAAAATACTATCTACTGGTTTGACTCGACCTGTCACAAATTCAATGGGCACGTGTTGATTTGTCTCCCGAAACTGTTTTCGAATGCCTCTGAGCTTTACTTTCAACTCTGAAACAGTTTGCTCGTAAGGTGCTAAAAATAAATCCCAATTTCTCTCCATTTTCCATCCCTCTTGTCTTTCAACTCAGATTCTACCCTATTTTATCACAGTTTAGCTAAAATCTTTAGTCTTCTGATAAAACCTTCTTTTCTTTTTTTAGAAATATGCGATACAATACGTTAGAACTCATTGAATGGAGGCTAATTATGACACAAGAACTTGAGATTGAATTCAAAACCCTTTTAAGTGCCAATGATTACCAAAAAATCTATCAACACTACCAATTAGACAAACAATCATTTATTGATCAAACAAATATTTACTTTGACACACCCGATCAAAAGCTTCGTCAAAAACGATTCGGTTTACGAATTCGTCAATTTGAAAAAGATGGAGAATTAACGTTGAAGTGTCCGACGGATGGGTTAGGTTTATTAGAAATCACCGATTATTTATCCGCTGAACAACTAGACACTCTTATAGAAACAAAAAGTATTCTAAAAAATGGAGCCGTTGCCGCTGCTTTGGAATCACACGATATTTCTACTGAAACACTACAGCCCGTCGCTCGCTTGCGAACCAAACGCTATGAAATTCAACTGCCCATTGGCTTGTTAGCACTCGATGAAAGTTGGTATGGCCAAGCACATGATTATGAATTAGAGCTTGAAGTAACCAATGAAGCACAAGGAAAACATGATTTTGAAGAGTTTTTGGCTAGGTTTAATATTACTCAAATTCCAAGTGAAAATAAAATCATCAGAGCAATTAAAAATCAATAAGAGGTGTTTTATTTCTATTTTTTGAAAGAATCTGTTAAAGTTTCAATGAATAACAGCCCGACATTTTGCTCGCTTTTGTTCACTATAGATGATGGCATTCATCAAAAAACATTTGGGGGTTTATCCATTGATCGAGATTTATCTGTTCGTCAATCCACTAGACAGACGCTCCGTTGAGGCAGAAGAAACCTTACTTGCTTTTTCCAACGACAGTACTGAAAAAATCAATTTAACTATCTTACCTATCGTCAATCAAAAATCGGTTACTGCGGCACTAGCTTTTCAACGTATCCCATTAGAAGTGCGGAATACGTATATGAATCTCGCTTATAAAATGGCGCTCGATTTTAAAGCAGCTCAGATTCAAGGAAAAAAGATCGCACGTGAGTTTTTATTAACTGCACAATACGAAATTTTAGCGACTAAACAACCCTACTGTGAATCCGTCGTGGAAAATTTTTTTACAAAGCATGGCGACTATTCGATGTTTTTAGAAGATCGCTCATCTGAACTTGTCAAAGAGCTTTTTTGGAATGACCAACAAACGGCAAGAAATTTTCACATTAGTTGCGAAACCAGTGCCGTTGTATATAATTGTACCCATGAAGGAGCTGGCTTGTTAATTGAAGGCTCTGAAACAATCCAACAAATTCCACAATTAAATTATCTACAACCTCATTGTCCTTTAAATGCTTTGAAACAAAAAAATAAAGCTTATAACTAGGAAATAGCCTCGTCTTTTTTTCAGACGGGGCCATTTTTTAATCTTTCAATTCAATTTTAATCACTGTATTGACCGCATCGGGTAAGGGATACGCAAAGTGTGAAGTCCTATTATTTTTGAATATCCTTGGTTCATTTATTTGCATGTCATCTTAAATATTACCATAGTTCAAGAAAGTAAAAATTCCCTTTCAAACGATTTTTTTCAAATCAATTTCAATGATTTCCAGAAATAGAAAAAGCCTTATTTTATCACGAAGAAAAGCGGATAAAATAAGGCTTTAAGACAATTATTAAAGCTTTTTTACAAACTCTGATTTTAATTTCATCGGGCCAAAACCATCAATTTTACAATCAATATTATGATCACTATCAACAAGACGAATATTCTTTACTTTTGTCCCCATTTTTAAAGGGCCTTGTGCACCTTTTACTTTTAAATCTTTCATAATTGTGACACTATCTCCGTCAGCTAATTGATTACCATTAATATCTTTGACGATAAATTCTGCTTCCTTTTCAGAAACTTCTTCACCTGACCATTCGTGTCCACATTCTGGACAAATGAAAAGTCCGCGATCCTCGTAAGTATACTCCGATTGACACTGTGGACAATTTGGTAATGTTGCCATTTTATCTGCTCCCTCTCTATTAGCACCTTGCCGTGTTATTTACTAACTACTATAGCATGCTTTAAAGGTTCATTCCAGTCCATCAAATAAGCAAATTAGATAATGTTATTTTTCCATTTTAATCGGACATAATAAGTCCTATCTCATTCATGCTAGGCAGAAAAACTGGTGACTCAAACGATATCAAAAAAATTAATAAACAAACTATCATTTAAATTCAGTTGTCAATTGACGCCATTTAATAACGAGCAAATACCATCGACATCAACGGCACATTTTTTGCCCCCAAATCTAAGCGGCCTTTATCTCCCATAAGATATGTATATTTCAGCTATCATTTCCAATAACACTCAATTGCTAATCCATTTACTAAATAATTTACATAATGACTAATGATTGAACGAAAATGTGCTAAAATAACTTCTCTTGTTTCCTGCGAATATGATGGCACGTATTGATGTTTGTCTAATAAAAATTCTTTTTCTGCTGTCAAAGCGTTAATTTTAATTTCTGTGCCACCAACATCAAATAATAAATAATATGGCTTTATCAAGTGCCTCCAATCTTTAACGAATATAGGCTTTCATTGTTTTACATTCTTGTCCAACAGCCGTACCGCTTGGTGTAATTTTATAAGCTTTAATCGATTCTGGAATAATAAATGTTTGCGCATAATGTACAACAAATGGTTCAAATGAGCCGTCTAAACTTTCAACGGTTACTTCATCGCCTTCGACTAAGTTCAAGACATTGACACTGTCATGATTTTCGTGAATGACTGATTTTGTAAAGGTATGACGTCTAGTCTCGATAAATTCCATTTCATGTAATCCGGTACGTTCCTTAATACAGCCATCGCCTTCACCAAGAACTACGAATTGATTGACTAGTTCTTTTTTGACCCAATCTTCGTTACGACGCATATCCAAGTTTGGCTCGCCGTGTTGTAAATGGACCGAACGTGTTTTGCCATCTAAGTCGACTCGTTCCCAATCCCATAATTTAAAGGTAAAGCGATTCGGTGTCGCACTAATTTCTAAAACAACACTGCCTGCACCACTTGAGTGAATCGTCCCCGCTGGAATTGAACTCATACCAAAAGCACCTAATAAATCTAACCATGAATCTTCCCGAGGAATCAACTCTTGACGGTTCTCGCCTTTTTTTGTACGAATCGAATAGCTACCTTTTGTACCATATAAGACATGAATCCCTTTTTGTTCAGAAACACGTAAATCTAGATTAGAGATTCGACTTAAAAATGGCTTACTTTCGGCTAACATATCCTGTAAATGATAGTCCCGTACGACACCAGTTCCCATCATGTCAAATAAATTCATTGTTGAACCTTTTGGATGTAGGATTAAAGAACTTTCCAATTGGAAACGTGAAAATTGATTCGATTTCGTATAACGAGAATACATATAGTTTTCTAATTCGGGATATAATAAACTATCATCGCCTAATAAATGAGCGGTAATCCGACTCACGCGGTTAAAACCATTATTATAAACTTTTGGTGTTACTTCGTTATATAACGGCAAATGCGGACGGGCAACAAATGGTTGATTCCCAGATAATTTCTCAAAAATTTCTTGCCAGTTACGGCCTTCCGTTGCATGTTCTTCAGGTTGTGACGTCATTAGTGATAATTTGGTATTCGGTGAAATGCTATGAACCGCGTGTTCAATCTTCAAAACGGTTTCATTCATTTCCTCACGACAAATATCTAAATACACTTGACGAGCTCTAGTCGGTTCCCCAGGCGCGATAATTTGTTTTACAAAATCTTCCCTTGAAATGATTTCTCCTAAACGTTCTTGATAACGATTCATGTGGGTTTCACAAAAACAGCCCCATAAAACAGGTTTATGATTAAAATGTCTAAAATCGTCTTCAAGCCATAAGTAATCCGGTTCAACACTGGCATAAAGAGCGTACGTGTCTGCGATATATTGTTGCCAAACAGGATCGCCTGGGCACGCCACAGCTGAAGCTTGGGTCCCATCTTGATCAACCATTGTTTGAATCCCAAGTTTCGGATCAACCACTCGACCTCGATCACCATGCATTAATGTAATACCAGGATTTAAAGAAAAAGCAATTTTCTCTTTAGCTAGTCGTTTCTTTAAATCTAGTGAAGCTTTCATCCATTCTTTGGTATCTTCTAATGAAATATGACCTCGTCCAATTTCTTCATGATTGATAAAGAAATTAACATCATCGATTTGCGCTTCTTTACAAAATAAAATAAGTTCCGCAATCCGCTCCTCATTATCTTTTTCAGGATCTAACGCATATCTTAATGAATATTAATAACTCATTGTCTTCACTCACCTTTTGTTTTTTATCTAAAAAATTGAGAGTCTTCTTACACGTACAGACTAGCCTATCCCATTTCATTTTACAAGGACATTTTTACACAAAACCCACTGAAATCAACATTTTAGACCACTTAACCATTAAAAAATCCTCTCCAAAAATGAATGGAAAGGATCACTTGATTATTTAATTTTAGTTCATGGCTTCAGCTAATTGTTTCTAATGCTTGTGCGAGGTCATTGATTAGGTCATCAATATTTTCGATACCGACCGAAAGGCGAACCGCTTCTGGTTTAATTCCTGCGGCGGCTAATTCTTCTTCTGATAATTGTGAGTGCGTCGTTGAAGCTGGATGAATAATTAATGACTTTGCATCACCGACATTGGCTAACAATGAGAATATTTTTGTTTCATCAATTAGTTTTTTTCCTGCTTGTGCTCCACCTTTTAATCCCACGGTGAAAATCGCACTTGCTCCTTTAGGAAAATATTTTTGTCCTAAATCATAATATTTACTACTCTTTAATCCTGGGTAGCTGACCCAAGCAATTTTAGAATGACTTTCTAAAAATTCCGCAACTTTTTGCGCATTTTCAACGTGTCTTTCAAGGCGAAGTGACAATGTTTCTAACCCTAGTAAAGTTAACCATGAGTTAAAGGGCGCCGCTGATGCTCCTGTGTCTCGTAAAATAATTGTCCGGGCACGAGTAATATACGCTGCTTTTCCAGCTGCCTCAACCCAAGAAACGCCATGATAACTCGGATCTGGTTCAACGAGGCGTGGGAACTTTCCATTCGTCCAATCAAAATTTCCCGAATCGACAATCGCGCCACCCAGTGTGACACCGTGACCGCTAATATACTTTGTTGTTGAATAGACAACAATATCCGCACCATAGTCAAACGGTTTAAATAAATACGGTGTGGCAAAAGTATTATCAACAATTACTGGAATACCAGCTTCATGCGCAATTTCAACAATTTTTTCTAATTCTAAAATCGCAATATCCGGATTACCTAAAGATTCAACAAAAATAGCTTTTGTGTTCTCTTGAATCGCTTGACGGAAATTTTCTGGGTCCTCCCCATCAACAAAAGTGGTTGTAATACCAAAATCAGGTAACGTATGTGAAAACAAATTATATGTACCACCATAAATACTAGTTGCAGAAACAATATGATCACCGTTTTTAGCAATATTTTGAATCGCATAAGTAATTGCGGCTGAGCCAGACGCAGTTGCTAAAGCACCCACACCACCTTCTAACAAAGCTAAACGTTGCTCTAAGACATCATTCGTTGGATTCGTTATCCGTGAATAAATATTGCCACCTTCCGATAAGGCAAAGCGATTAGCGGCTTGCTCGGCATCTTCGAAAACGAAGGCTGCTGTTTGGTATATCGGAACTGCTCGACTTCCAGTATCTTGATCAATGGTTTGTCCACCGTGTAATTGAATCGTTTCAAACTTTTCTGTCATAATTATCGTTCTCCTTTTGAGTGTTTGTCTTTAATTTAGTTGTATTTTCCAAATCCTGTTTAAGTTGCTTAATTGATTTTATATCCTCCTTATTCTTGATTAAAAACAAAAAAATCCCTAGAAGAGTTTTTCTCTTCTAAGGATGTATAAACATACATGGTACCACCTTAATTCATAAAAGCATTCCTACTTTTACCTCATCTTCCAGTGCGGCATACTTATGCGACACTGTGATTTTTCTAACGGGAATTTCCGTGTATCTCTAAAAATAATATTCTCGAGACACCCGCTCAAAAGCCATTTTCAAATTCGTTTCCTTTCACCTCTTCTCAGCTACCAAGGTTCTCTGTTAGAAATTCGACATAATTTTACTTTCTTTTTCTACGCGTTTAATTATTTAAATTTAATCATAAACTCATAATAATCTCATTTATCATTTTTGTCAAGTTCAATAATAATCTTTTTTATCAATAGTCAGAAAAAACGTTAAATTCCTTATTTTATAAGGGTTTTAATGGTATAATTAAAGTTGATATTATTAAGGAAAGGATGATTTTTTGACTAAAAACAAAGAATTATTTCTCATTAATTTTTTCATTAGCATGTTTACCTTTGGTGGCGGATACGTCGTGATTCCGATGATGGAGAAATATTTTGTCATTCAAAAGAACTACCTCTCAAAAGACGAATTGTATGAACTGGCAACCATCTCGCAAACCTCTCCTGGTGCGATTGCGATTAATTTAGCTGTACTTGTTGGCTATCGGATTAATAAAAAAACGGGAGCAATTGTTAGTGGGTTGGCAGGAATTCTTCCTTCATTCATTATTTTATCGATTGTTTCTTATAGCTATTCTGCCTTTGCGACGAATCCCATGGTCAATGGTGTCTTAAGAGGAATGGAAGCCGGTGTTGCAGCAATTATTGTCGATTTAGTAATTACGATGTTTCAGCAAATCGCTAAAAAATCACAAAAGGTTTTACTTATTATTCCGATTGTAACCTTTGTTTTAAACTATTTCTTTAATCTACACCCAATGCTTCTCATCGCTGGAACCATCTTACTAATGCTTTTCCTCCTTAGAGATTCCGGAGGTGAAAAATAGCATGATTTATCTGTTACTTGCTTTCTATTTTTTCCAAATCGGTTTATTCAGTATTGGTGGTGGTTATGCAACAATTTCGCTCATTCAAAAAATACTAGTCGTTGAAAATCAGTGGCTCACAACCAAAGAATTTACAGATATCATTACAATTTCTCAAATGACACCTGGACCATTAGCCGTCAATAGTTCAACCTTCGTTGGCCTGCAAGTTTCTAATCTTTTAGGCGCTTTTATTGCAACCGTTAGTGCGGTTATTTCTGGTTGTATTATCGCCATTGCTCTGTATCACTTTTTTCAAAAAAATAAAGATTCTACTAGAATTAAACACATTTTTAATGGTCTAGAAGCTGTTGCTATTGGCTTAATCGCCTCTGCCTCTTTATCGATTTTATCCATTGCTTTTTTTGGGAACATGGATTTTAACATTCAATTATCTACTATTAACTGGCTAGCTTTTCTAATTTTCCTAGCCGTTCTTTGGGCTCTAAGAAAGTGGCAACTAAATCCGATCATCATATTAATAGTGACTGGTCTTCTTGGATTTTTTCTATATACATAACAATTTAAGTAAGAAGCGAGTGGCAATTATCCACTCGCTTTTTCTTCGGATTACCTTGTTACGATTTCGAGATAAATTCAATTATTTGCAAGAAGTTCAATTTTGTTTTATTCTATGGCTACTAACAAAATGATTAAGGACGTGTAGAAGCATGACTAGAGATAAATTAAACTTTATTCCTAAATTTGATGAATCAAAAGGAATTGAATTTGGAATTTATACATTAGGTGACCATATTAAAAATCCTCATACTGGGGAAATTTTATCAGCAGAAACCCGCTTAAAAAACATTAAAGAAATGGCTATTTTAACCGAACAAGCTGGTTTGGATGCCTTCATGGTCGGTGAAAGTCACCAAGATCATTTCGTCACTCAAGCACATGCCATCGTTTTGGCAATGATTGCAGAAGCAACTGAAAAAATCACTATTTCAAGTGGTGCAACAATTGTTAGTACTTCTGACCCTGTTCGTATTTTTGAGAACTTTTCAACAATTGATTTAATGTCAAATGGTCGTGTAGAGCTAGTTGGTGGTCGTGCTTCTCGTGTTGGTTTATTTGAACTACTGGGTTACGATTTAGCTGATTATGAAGAATTATTTGAAGAAAAATTTGATCTATTACTAAAACTAAATCAAAGTGAATACATTAATTGGGAAGGGAAATTCCGTGCGCCTCTTCGTAATGCCCATGTTTTACCTCGACCATTAGATGGCCAGTTGCCAATCTGGCGAGCTGTTGGTGGTGGACCTGGAAGCGCCGTTCGTGCGGGACGCGCCGGTGTACCAATGTATATGGCGCACTTAGCAGGTGCTGCTCAATCATTTAAATATACAATTGATACGTATCGCCAATCTGCCGCTGAAGCTGGTTATGATCCAGCAAGTTTACCTATTTCAACTGCTGGACTATTCTATGTCGCAGATACGACACAAGATGCCATGCGTGAATTTTACCCACATGTTAATGAAGGTATGCGTTTATCAAACGGCCAAGGCTTTCCGAAACAAGCTTTCGTTCATTCCAAAGACCCACGTAGTATTTTAAACGTCGGTTCACCACAAGAAATTATCGAAAAAATATTGTACCAACATGAATTATTCGGTCACCAACGTTACATCGCACAGCTTGACTTCGGTGGTGTACCTTTTGATAAAGTTATGAAAAATATTGAACTCATTGGGAATGAAATTTTACCAGCTGTAAAAAAATATACTGCAAAGTAGGTTAATAAATATGAAAATTGCGTTGCTTTCTGGATCGATTGTCGGTTCAAAAACCCAAACAACAATGAAAATTATTCAAAATAAAATAGTAGCACAATATCCTGAAGATGAAGTAACCTTAATCGATTTAAAAGAACTTTCAGTTGAATTTAGTGATGGCCGTAATTACCTTGATTACTCTGGTGATACGCTACATGTCACAACAACTTTAATGGAAGCCGATATGATTCTAATCGGCTCACCGACCTTTCAAGCTTCGATTCCAGCAACATTAAAAAATGTCTTTGACTTATTACCGCAAAGCGCTTTTGAACAAAAAATTATTGGAATCACGATGACGGCTGGTTCACCGAAACACTTCTTAGTTGCTGAAATGCAATTAAAACCTATCATTAACTATATGAAAGGAAATCTTGTTGCGAATTACGTCTTTATTGAAGATAAAGACTTCTATCAAGCAGAAATCACCAACGATGACGTTTTATTCCGGATTGATAAATTAATTGAAGATGCGATCGTTTTAACGAGAGCATACCAACAAGTTTGGCAAGCTCAGGAAGATTCTTACGATTTTTAAAAAAAGTTCCGATTCAGCAAATGAATGCTGTATCGGAACTTTTTTCACCAAATTGTTGTTAAGATTTCCCTTAACTTCTGGTTATCTTCTGGATAGCCTATCGTCACTCGTAACCATTGATCCCTTAAACCTGCTCGGACAATATAACCGGCTTGCATTAATTGTTTGGCTAGTTTTTTACTATCTTGTTTTGTATCAAAAAAAACAAAATTGGCTTGCGAAAGATAGTAATCCACTTCGGCTTGCGTTAAAAAAGCTTCCCATTTTTCTCGTTCACTGGCATTCGTTGATACCGTCTTTTGAATAAATGCTTGGTCCGCCAATGCGCTAATTGCGCCAACTTGGGCTAGCGTACTCGTGTTAAATGGTAAACGGACGATTTCAAACGGGCGCTTAAACTGTTCAGATAAAATCGCATAACCAATCCTTAAAGCCGCCAAACCATAAGCTTTTGAAAAAGTCCGCAACACGATTAAATTTGGATAGTCCGCTAATAAAGGTAAACTCGTTGAAACTTTCTCAATCGTTACATATTCTTGATAAGCTTCGTCACTAATGACTAAAATGTCACTTGGTACTTGAGCTACAAAACTTTGAATCACTGATTGTGGCAAATACGTTCCTGTCGGATTATTCGGATTGCATAACCAAATAATTTTTGTTTTTGAGGTAATCGCGGCTAACATTCCTGCTAAATCCATTTGACCTGTTTTTGAATCAACTGGTATTTTAATCACCGTTGCCCCTTCCACAGTTGCATGCAGTTCATATTGTGAAAAAGTCGGATCCGCCACAACAATCTCATCGCCGACACTTAAAATAGCTCGTGAAATAATTTGAATCACATCATCTAAACCTGAACCGACAACAATTTGCTCTTCTGAAATCTTGTGAAAGTTAGCGATTGCTTTTTTAAGTGCTTTTGCGCCTCCATCCGGATAATATTCTAAGCTAGTTAGAGCCTCAGCTAAAGCGGTTTGAACTTGTTTCGATGAACCAAAAGGATTTTCATTCGATGCCAATTTCACGACTTTTTCTAAGCCATACTCTGCTTGAACATCCGCAATTGGTTTTCCGGGGACGTACGGACTTAAACTTGCTAAAGTTCCTTTTTCTTGCATCTTTTTACGACCTTTCTATAAATCATCAATTGTTCGGCGTTCTTTTGTTTGACTGACAAGCCCTTGACGTCGAACCAATTCTTCCTCAATTTCCGCCAAAGATACCCCTTGTTGGACGAACAAAACGAGTAGATGATAGAGTAAATCCGCACTCTCAGCAACCAACTCAGCATTGTCTTGATTTTTAGCTGCTATCACCACTTCCGTACTTTCTTCGCCGACTTTTTTTAAAATCTTATCCAAGCCTTTTTCAAATAAATACGCTGTATAAGAGCCCGTTTTCGGTTTTTGCTGCCGCTCATTTATTTCTTGATATAAATCCGTCAAGCTATCCATTTGGAGTCACCTCTTTTATTTTTTCGAAGAAACACGTTTTTGCTCCTGTATGACAAGCAGCTCCGATTTGTTCCACAGCAATCAAAAGTGTATCTTGATCACAATCTAAATAAATTGATTTTACATATTGAAAATGTCCGCTTGTCGCCCCTTTATTCCATAACTCTTTACGTGAACGCGAATAAAACCAAGTGCGATTTGTTGCCAACATTTTCTCATAACTTTCTTCATTCATATAAGCTAACATCAAGACTTCTTTTGTTTGATAATCTGTAATTATCGCTGGAATCAAGCCTTTTGAAAAATTAGGTTTGCTCATGAAACGGCAACCCCTTCTGCTTTCAAGCGTGTTTTAATGTCTGGAATATCTAACTCGCCATAATGAAAGACCGAAGCAGCGAGCGCACCCGTTGCTTTCGTTTCTTTAAAAACAGCCAGAATGTCTTCAATACTGCCACAACCACCTGAAGCAACTACCGGTACATCCACAGCCTCGGCAACCGCTTTAGTTAATGCGATATCATAACCTGTTTTAACGCCATCGCCGTCCATACTTGTTAATAAAATCTCACCGGCCCCTCGTTGCTCCATTTCTTTAGCCCAAGCAACCGCATCAATTTGCGTATCGACTTGTCCCCCATGACTATAAACATGCCATGAATGCTCCTCTGGGTGATATTTAGCATCAATTGCAATCACAATTTTTTCTTTTCCAAAAGTCTCTGCTGCCTTTGTAACTAATTCGGGAGTTTTAATTGCTGCCGAACCAATTGAAACTTTATCCACACCTGCAGTAAACAAAGCTTCCATATCCTCAATCGAAGCAATTCCTCCACCTACAGTTAAAGGAATCCGCACATTTTTCGCCGTTTTTGCAACTAAATCAACAATC
>DXBN01000252.1 GCA_019116505.1 Candidatus Enterococcus avicola
AATCTAACTTGTCCCACCTTTTTCAAAGGCTGTCAAACACATTAAAATCAGCAAACAAATAAACAACCCCATCAGAAACACTAACTGGTAACGATCTTCTTGCGGACCAAAAATCGTTAAAATAATTAATAACGCCGTAACAATATAGAGGATTACACGTACCATCCAATATATCCTCCAGAGGTCTTTTGAACCTTAATTAAAGTCATTCCTACATATTTCGATGGTGGATATGATTTGAACTCATATTTTTTAAATTGAGCTCTTACATTGTTTTGATTTTCTATTACGTTAACTGTCTGTGCATGGCCAACTTGTGCGCCACCTATTCCAATCAATAAGACCAGAGTAGCCAAAACGAATTTTTTCATTAACGACACCCCTTCTATTTTTCCTTTATCATACAGTAAAAGGGCTTATAGAAACGAAATTATACCTAAACGGTTGAATTTCACCCCTGAACGGTCAAATTAACTGTTTTAATTGTCGTCTACCAACGAGACATTTTTCACCATTGCTAAAAATTAACTCCCGATTCAGCTGGTCTATTTCACGGATATTTTGTTTATTTGCGACAAACGATTTATGTACTCGATAAAAAGCAGGCGAAAGTTGTTCGATTTCTTTTAAATTCCCCAGAAAACTGACGGATCCATTTCTCAAATGTAATATTAATTTGTGAGAATTTCCTGGCACAGTCTCAACGAACATCACATCAGACAATTCAACCCAACGAATTCGATTGCCAATTTCAAAACGGATTCGTTCATCCAAAGGTTGTGCTGTTGTCAGATAATGCTGGTTCGCTTGTCGCAGTGCTTCCGTCACTCGTTGCTTGATTTCTTCTCGATTATCTTTAGCGATATAGTCCATTGCTTCAACTTTGTATTGAAACGTCAATGGCAATAACTCATCATGGGTCGTAATAAAAATAATTTTACCATGTGGATTCCGATTACGAATTTCTGCACCTAATTGAATCCCATTCATCTCTGTATTCAAATCAATATCTAAAAAATAAACACCTTGCGTTTGTGGATGTTCTTCCAAATATGTCAATATTTCTAATGGATTTTCTGTATTCAAACGTAAAGTCATTTCCCAATTGTTTAGTAAAATTGTTTGTTGTATCAACTGTTCAAGGGTGGTTCTTTGCACTAGATTGTCTTCACAAATAAAAATTTCAAGCATTGTTTCCCCCTACAATCGTTAAATTTTGTAAGAAATAAGTTGAGTCAATCATTGTTTCAAGAAATATTCCCGAAGATTGATTGACTAATGTTTCGACTGTCGAAAGCCCTAATCCTCGACCTTCACCTTTAGTCGAAAACCCAGACTCTTTTAATTGGTAAAGTGGCTCAATCATCGTTCGAACCGTATTACGAATCATCAATTGGATTTCATTTTCCTTAGAAAAAAACGCGATATCTAATCTTCCCTGTCCGAGCGTTTCTAACTCTTCAATCGCATTATCTAATAAAATACCCACGACACGAATCAAGGCAATCTCATCGATCGTAACTTGCCAGCTCATCGCTTCGATTTCTAAATGGACTTGAACCCCTTTTTCTTGGGCTAATAACAATTTTGCGGTCAATAAACTCCGTAAGCCCACATGTTCGATCTTTTGTAAATCTGCTAATCGGGTATTATCTGTATGAAGTAATTGCCGTGTTGGTTGAATTTCTTGTTCATAATATCTTCTCATCGCAGCCATATCTCCTGATTCGAGATAACCTTCTAGAGTCATTAAAATATTCAAGTAGTCATGTTTAAATTGACGAATCGCTTGGTTTTGCTTACTTATTTCTTGAATATACAGTTGCATCGCCTGTTGTTCGATTACTTTTTCTTTTGTTTCAAAAGTTAATTTTTGATTACTTGAAAAAATTGCAACAATTAAAGCGAAGACTCCAATTAATAAGACTGAAAGAGACACCGTCAGTTCAGTTAATGCATTTCTCTCCATACCAATCGGAACATTTAATAAATAATTATAAAGGCTGAACGTTTGAATACTCAACCAAGCTAGGAATAAAAGATAGCCTAACCGTTGTTTCAAAAATAGCTGTATTCGTGGTAAGACATATCTTTGAATCAGTACACTTAAACTAGCCCCAAGAATTACTGTAAAACACATATATAACATGATTTGCCATTCTTTCGCTTCCATTGCTAAGAAAAACAAGACTTCTCTTGGATAAAGTAAGAAGTTGTTTAATTTAAAAATACCAAACGCGATAGCAAAATGAAGCAAAGTAATCCCTATCGGTTGTTCTCGTCGATTCATATAAGACAAGGAAACTAAAAGTACCACAAAAAAAAGTTCTGAAACGACGGGGATAACTAGTTTCAACTGCAAATTAATAGCAATAAATAATAAAATTATCGCACCCATACTTACCTTCTTGTTTCTCAATGACAAACGATCGAGTATGGTAAAAGCCACAAACATATCAATAATATTTAAAAGATCAATGACATAAATCACAGCTACAACTTCTTTCGTATATGATATTTTTGTTTTCATTATATCATATTCGCTTCTTGAATAATAAAGCATATCCTCCCACAACAAATTAGAATCCGAAGATGATTGTAATCTGACACTACACAAAAAAGCTGGAATTTTTAAAATTCTCAGCTTTTTTATTTATTAATCATCAAAGGACCCTTTTTCAGATTTTTTTGTCTTTAAACCGACTAGTGGGACAAATTTATGTACTACTGGGTGTTAATCGTTTAATAAATTCCCTTAGTATTAAACGGGAATTGGCGAGCTGATACTCGATAATAAGATAACTTTCAATAAAAATCAAAATACGATTTTTTTGTAAGTTCTGCTTATCACTCGTATCAAAGCGCTCGCCAATTCACCTTAATATCGTACTTCTTTTAAATAAAGTCCTTCAGGATGTGCTGTCGGTCCCGCTAAATTGCGGTCTTTACCTGCAATAATCCCTGGAATCGCATCGACTGGCATACGGTCATTACCGATTTTTAATAACGTACCAACAAGAATCCGAATCATTTTATATAAGAAACCATTGCCACTAAAAGTAAAAATCAACTCATCACCATCTGGACTAACCGTAAGGCTTGCCTCATCAATTGTTCGAACGTGATCTTCAATTGAACTACCGGATGCACAAAATGAGGTAAAATCATGTGTACCTAATAAATCCGGTAATGCTTGTTGGATTTTTTCCACATCGATAGGATAAGGGAAATAACTTGCGTAGTAACGGCGAAATGGACTACGTGGCTTTCCAATATCAACACGAAATTCATATGTCTTGCCCGTTGCCAAGTAACGCGCATGGAAATCATCTGCCACAATCTCTACACTACGACAAGCAATATCTTCAGGTGTTTGTGTATCCAGACCAAAACGCATCCGCTCAAGCGGTCGTTCATGCGGAAAATCAAAGTGAATCACTTGTCCAATCGCATGAACCCCAGCATCTGTTCGGCCTGAAGCATGCACTTCAATTGGTTGACTCGCCATCTTACTTAATGTCTTTTCCAACTCACTTTGAACGGTCCGTCCATTCGGCTGACGCTGAAACCCACTAAAATTCGTTCCATCATAAGAAATAATTGCTTTATAACGTACCATTTTTTGATTATCCTTCTTTCCTCAAAAAAAGACCATGACCGAAGTCACAGCCTTTTGATTATTATTCTTACTTTTTTATTCTCATTCGTTCACTATCCTCGGACAATATCAGCTCGAAGCAGTTTCTCGGAGCATACCGGACAAAAAATCACCTGGGTTGAACGGGATTTTCGTATCTATCCTTCGGCAATTTCAATAATGGTCGCCGTCGAAAGTGCCGACTCTGCCCATTCTCTCCAATTGCTCAGGATAAAGCAATTCGAAAATCACCTTAATTTCTGATATACATTAACACTGCTGTTAGGACTGCAAATGTCAAAATGACGATTGTGTCTTTTTTGCTCCAGTGTAGAATACGGTATTTTGTTCTTCCATCGCCACCTTGGTAGCCACGTGCTTCCATTGCAGTTGCTAAATCATCGGCACGGTTAAAACTGCTGACAAAAAGCGGAATTAACAACGGTATAACAGCTTTCATTTTTTGAATCAAATTACCTTCACCAAAATCGACGCCACGTGCACGTTGCGCGTTCATGATTTTTTCCGTTTCATCCATTAATGTTGGAACAAAACGTAAAGCAATCGATAACATCAATGAAATTTCATGAACCGGTACTTTTAATGGTTTCAATGGTCTCAATAAATATTCAATCGCATCTGACAAGGCCAACGGTGGTGTTGTTAGTGTTAAGAGTGTTGACATGAAGATAATTAAAACGAAACGACAGAAAATAAAGATTCCGTTTTTCAGACCAAATTCAGTTAATTGAAAGACGCTCCATTTCCAGTAGACGTCGCCACCACTTGTAAAGAAGATTTGAAGGGCTACTGTAAATAAGATTAACCAGATTAATGGTTTCACGCCTCTTAAGAAGAAGCCAAAATCAATTTTAGATAGCCATAAACAAAAGAGTGTAAAAGCACCTAAAAATAAATAGCTCCATAAATTATTGGCTAAGAAAATAATGGCAATAAAATAAAAACTGGCAACTAGTTTTGCTCGTGGATCTAACCGGTGAATCAAAGAATCACCTGGTAAATAACGACCGAGTATTAATTTATTCATCATGAGCAAGTCCTCCTAATTCAACCAGCATCTCTGCTAATTCATTTGAAGTAAGTGGCAAGCGATTAAATTCAAAACCTTTATCAACCAACTTTTGAGCAAAAGCTGTCGCAGTAGGTACGCCTAATTGTTTCGCTTGTAGCCATTCAACTTCTTGGAAGACATCTTGTGGTTTTCCTTGTTTAACAACTGTCCCTTTTTCTAAGACATAGACAAAGTCAGCATAGTCGGCCACATCATCCATTAAATGGGTAACCAAAACAATCGTAATGTTGTTTTCTTTATGTAATCGCGCAAACATTTCCATCATTTCTTTGCGTCCTTGTGGATCCAGACCAGCTGTTGGCTCATCCAACACCAAAACTTCAGGTTCCATGGCTAAAACGCCAGCAATCGCCACTCGACGCATTTGTCCACCCGATAAATCAAAAGGTGAACGTTCTAAATAACTTTCATCTAAACCAACCATTTGCAGTGTTTTAGCTGCAAGTTTGGCTGCATCTTCTTCAGAAACACCAAAGTTTTGTGGACCAAAGGCAATATCTCGCGCCACCGTTTCTTCAAACAATTGTGATTCGGGAAATTGGAAAACAATCCCAACTTTTTGACGGATTGGTTTTAAATTCTTGTTACTTGTTTCAGGTGTAATGGTCCGACCGCCGATTTGAACTGTACCGGTTGTTGGTTTCAATAAAGCATTCAAATGTTGGACTAATGTTGATTTCCCACTACCTGTATGACCGACAAGTGCCGTATAACAGCCTTCTTGTACTATCAGGTCAATATCGTGTAAAACGCGTTGTTCAAAGGGTGAATTCGGTTGGTAGGTAAAGTTTACTTTTTCAAAACGGATGTCCATAACCAGTCCACCATCCCTTCTTCTGTTAAGTAGGTTTCAGGCACATCAATGCCTTTTTCACTGAGCGAATATTTTAATTTTTCAGGGAATGGTAAGTCCAAGCCCAACTCAACTAATTTTGGACCTGCAGAAAAAATCTTTTCTGGTGTCCCTTCATCGATAAGTTCACCTTGTCGCATCACTAGCACACGATTGGCATTGGCTGCTTCATCAATGTCATGCGTAATTGATAATACGGTTAAGTCATTGTCTTCTTTAATTTTTTTGATGGTCGCAATCACTTCTTCGCGACCTTCTGGATCAAGCATGCTTGTGGCTTCATCTAAAATAATAATACCTGGACGAAGCGCCACAATACCTGCAATTGCTACGCGTTGCTTTTGACCACCAGATAAACGTGCGGGTTCTCTCGTCGCAAATTCATTCATCCGCACTTGCTTTAATGCTTCTTCCACACGAGTAACCATGTCTTCGCGTGGAATCCCTTGATTCTCCATCCCAAAAGCCACATCGTCTTCCACCGTTGCACCCACAAATTGGTTATCCGGGTTCTGGAAAACCATGCCGACCATATGACGAATCGACCATAAATTCTCTTCGTTCAGTGCATAATCCCCCACTTGAACACTACCTGCTTCTGGCGCAAGTAACCCGTTAATTGTTTTTGCTAATGTAGATTTCCCTGAGCCGTTGTGACCAATAATGGCAACCCATTCACCGGGATATATTTTTAATGAGACATCGTTTAAAGCAGGACGCTCGTCTGTTTTGTGATATCTAAAAGTGAGGTTATTTAACTCAATAATCGGATTCATTCTAATTCTCCTAATTCCTTGATTTCTAACTAACACTACCAAAAAATGGGGCTTTTTTCAAATGCTAAGAACCTTTTCATGGAACTTTCTTGGTTCCTCTTTTTTTCCATCCGCCAGCACCTGTCTTGACAGGTATTCGAGGACAAAAAAAACACTTTATGATGAGTGCTCACCCCTTGAATAATCAAGGGGCCAGCGACGAGCTAGACTCGGAAGTTGCCTTCCAACATCATAACACTCTTAAAGTAATCATCGACAAAGTGATGGTAGAAAAGTAGAAAAGTTACCTTTTCTACTTTCTATTAAGTGTGATTTTAAACTAGTTCAATAATAACCATTGGTGCAGCATCTCCGCGTCTTGGTTCTGTTTTCAAGATACGAGTATAACCGCCTTGGCGATCTGTATAACGAGGAGCAATGTCGTTAAATAACTTTTGTAAAGCTGATTCAACAACGATTTCTTCGTTTTCTTCACGCACGCTTGCAACTTCGTTACGGACGTAAGCAGCTGCTTGACGACGTGCATGTAAATCACCACGTTTACCTAAAGTGATCATTTTTTCAGTAGTTGAACGAATTTCTTTCGCACGAGCTTCAGTCGTAACGATGCGTTCATTAATGATTAAATCAGTTGTTAAATCACGCAACATCGCTTTACGTTGTGATGATGTGCGTCCTAATTTACGATAACTCACGTGGTTTCCCTCCTTCGTAAAAATTAATCGTCTTTACGTAATTCTAAACCTAGATCACTTAACTTAGATTTCACTTCTTCAAGCGATTTACGACCTAAATTACGTACTTTGATCATTTCTGGCTCAGATTTGTTTGTTAGTTCTTGTACAGAATTAATTCCTGCACGTTTTAAACAGTTATATGAACGTACAGACAAGTCTAATTCTTCAATTGTCATTTCTAGCATTTTTTCTTTTTGCGTTTCTTCCTTTTCAACCATGATTTCAGCGTTTTTCGCTTCATCAGTCAGATTCACAAAAATATCTAAATGTTCGGTCATGATTTTTGCAGCTAAACTCATTGCATCTAATGGCTCAATTGAACCATCTGTCCATATTTCCATTGTTAATTTATCAAAATCATCTCGGCGTCCAACACGTGTATTTTCTACTTGGTAGTTTACACGACGAACGGGAGTGTAGATAGAATCAACTGGAAGCACACCGATTGGCATGTCTTCTTTTTTGTTTTCATCTGCTTGAACATATCCACGACCCGGTTTAACTGTTAAACGTGCGTGGAAAGTTGCGCCTTCAGATACAGTACAAATATACATATCTTTATTAAGGATTTCGACGTCACTATCGACGATAATATCGCCTGCAGTTACGACAGCTGGTCCTGTAATATCGATTTCAAGAGTTTTCTCTTCTTGACCATACATTTTTAATGCAAGACCTTTAATATTTAAAATGATCTGAGCTACATCTTCTCTTACACCTTTGACAGTTGAAAATTCATGTAACACACCATCAATTTGAATACTTGTAATGGCTGCACCTGGTAAAGAAGATAATAAAATACGACGTAGGGAATTTCCTAAAGTAGTTCCGTAGCCTCGTTCTAGAGGTTCTACAATAAACTTGCCATAATCTTTCTCTTCATCAATCTTAGCAATTCTTGGTTTTTCGAATTCAATCATTATTATCTCTTACCCCTTTCAAAACGAAAAGTGTCTTGTTCAATGACGTGATTTTGAAACTCAAAATGAGTGGCACTCATTAAACACGACGGCGTTTTGGTGGGCGACATCCATTATGAGGAACTGGTGTTACGTCACGGATTGCAGTCACTTCTAAACCTGCTGCTTGTAATGCACGAATTGCTGCTTCACGTCCTGAACCAGGACCTTTAACAGTAACGTCCACACTTCTTAATCCATGTTCCATTGCTACTTTACTAGCAGTTTCTGCTGCCATTTGAGCGGCGAATGGTGTTGATTTTCTACTACCTCTGAACCCTAATGCACCAGCTGATGACCATGCTAACGCGTTACCATGAGTATCAGTGATCATCACGATTGTATTGTTGAATGTTGAGTGGATATGTGCAATACCAGTCTCAATATTCTTTTTCACGCGGCGTTTACGACTCACTTTTTTTGCTGCCATGAAGTTTTAACCTCCTTCACTTAGGATTTTATTTTTT
>DXBN01000253.1 GCA_019116505.1 Candidatus Enterococcus avicola
AGATAATCGTATGCCAAGTAAATAATGAAGCGTTTGTTAAAAAACTGTCAGGTAACAAGCTAGTGAGTTTAAATAAAAAGTATGAGGATATATCAATCTGTGATACAGATGATTTTAAAATTTATGGCGTAGTCGTTTTATAAAAAAATACCCCAGTCGGAGTTGGCGCTGCGGCTAGGGGTTAGTATTTATTATCATAGTAGAAAGAAGGAAAAGAATATGCCAAGTTACGTTGTATTGCAAGTTGTATTAAAAGAAAAATTTATAGGAAAAGGGTCGCAAAACCTATCAGAACTTGAAAACACTATAAATAGACAGTGTTCTAAAGGTTATCGATTACACACTATTTCCACTACAAACGGTGGTAGTAAAGGTTTCGGTGGTGGCGATAGAATCCAAGCTACTTTAGTTTTCGAAAGTCTGTAAAATAAAAAAACACGCCCCACCGACCAAAGCGAGCGTGTTCTAAGAAAAAACAAACCTAACAATAGGCTTCTTTACAACTTATTGTATCAAAGAAAAGAGGAGTAAAAAATGAAAAAAGTTAGCGTTATGTTGTTGTTAAGTACTGCTCTGCTACTTTCAGCTTGTTCAAATAATAAAAAAGCTGAATCAACAGATGCCACTTCTAACCAAGAAACAAAAGTAAGTAAAACAAAAGAAGCAACTGAAACCAGTTCCTCTACTAGCAAATCTACATCTAAGACAGATTCTAGTTCAACTGTTACAAGCTCCAACCAAGCTACGGCGGAACCTAGCCCAACAGTTATAAGCTCCAGTCAGGATACAATCCAAACCGCACCTCAAGAAGAAACATATGAACAGATGAAACAACGCACTTTACAGTCAACTCCAGCTGATCGTGCAAATTGGTCCAACAAAGAGTGGGAAGCTTTTGGCGTGGCCCTTTATGAAAATGGATTGACTACAGATGATGCTGGCAATATTATCAGTCAAGATCAGAAAGAACAACAAGCTGCATCTCAACAAAATCCAGAAGCCCAACAAACAAGCGCTCAACAAGACGCTGACACTTTATCACTTACTGATTTTGTTAACAAATACGGGATGTCGCCTGTTGCATGGAAAGTACAGAATGGAATGTCTGAAGAAGAAGCATTGCGTACAACACAGCAAAAGACTTCCGGTGAAGTTCAATTAGGATTTTCTAAATACGGAATTCAATAATATATTTTTATGCCCTACTATTTTGCCTATAATCTCTAAAAAAGTTATAAAGAAAAAAGCCCGTGCTGCAACACGGACTAAAATCTCGTTTCTAAGATCCTACATAAAAATAATATCATAGAAACGGAGAATAAAAAATGAAAAAAGTGATTTTAGGTTTGGTATTTACTAGCGTACTTTTGGGGGCCTGTTCAACAAATAAAGAGGCCACATCTGCTAAAACTAACAGCACTACAGAATCTAGTTTAAGAAAAGAAGTTTCGGATCTTAAGTCCGAAAATGAAGAATTAAACAAAAGAGTAACAGAGTTAAAAAATTTAATTGAAAATTCTTCAACACAGGATAGTTCCGAGAATAATTCTGATTCAGCAAGTGGAAATGTAAAAATGGGACAGGCAGTTGAGTTTACCTCAGGAGAATCAATAACAGTTACAGAAGTAAAACCAGATGACAGTATTAGTTTGATGGATCCAGTAGACGGTGAACACCCTGTTGTTGTAACAGCTATTGTTGAAAATAAGACTAACTCACCTATTTCTTTTAACGCACATACATTTGACATATATGATGGAAACGATGAATTAGGAAGACTAGATGCAAATACTTATTCTAACAACATCCCTAATGAAATAGCGGGTGGAAAAAAAGCTACAGTAGTTATGTATTTTGGAGCAAAAGGAAATGCACCTTATACAATCGCATACGGTCCAGCAACTTGGAGCGAATAATAATTCATAAATAAAAACACGCCCCCTCCCTCGCCAAAGTTTGTGGACGTGATGAAAAATAAACCTGCTATAATCAGCTTACTTATCTATTCCTATTATAGCAACAAATAGGAGATGAAAACAATGTGGATCGAAACTAAAACTGATAAAAACGGAAAAAAAGTATATAAATATAATGAGCGATATATTGATCCAAAAACTAGAAAAAGAAAAAAAGTGAGCATTACTTATAAAAATAAATCTCGAGAAACTCAGAAAGTGGCATTGCTAGAGTTAAATAAAAAAATTGATATAAAATTAAACGAAAAAACACTTCATAAGCCTGATCTAACATTCCATGAGCTTGTCGAAGAATGGTTAGTTATTTACAAAAGACAAGTTAAGGAGTCTACATATTATCCTACGAATAATATCTTAAACACTATAAAGAAGAAGATACCAGAAACTTACATCGTTTCTGGTATTAATACAATAGATTTAAATAATATTTTTGAAGACATGATATATAAAGATGACTTGTCAAATAAGTACGTCAGTGTAATTAAATCCAAATTGAATCTTCTTTTTTCATACGCTATGAAAAAAGGCTATATAGAAAAAAATCCTATCAACGAAGTAGTTATTGATTATAAACGAGAGTCAAAAACGATAAAAATTAAAGATAAGTTTTTAGAAGATGATGAATATAAAAGACTAGTAGCTTTCACAACTTCACACAATAAAAGATATTCTCTCCTTTTCCAGTGGCTATATTTGACTGGAATGAGACCTGGAGAAGCAATAGCATTAAGTAAAGATGATGTACACATTACCAATAATAATGCATCAGTAGTTATAAATGGGACGATGATGTATAGAGAACGTTCAATAGCTGATATGAAAAAATCTGATTCTACAAAAACTGCTGCTGGAATGCGAGAAATTGATTTACCAAAAAAAGCGATAGCTATTTACAATGAACTTCTAGAATTAAATCCGAATGGTCAATTTCTATTTCAAACAACGAAAGGAACTCCTTTCCAACTAACAGCAATTAACACCTATTTGAGAAATCATAAAGCTGACATGAAGATTGATAAAAAACTTAGTTCACATATTTTTAGACATACCCATATTTCAAAATTAGCGGAACTAGGAACTCCTCTGTATGCCATCCAGGATCGCGTTGGTCACGAAAATAGTGATATCACTGAAAAAATTTATTTGCATGTGACAAAAGGAGTAAAAGAAAAATTGAAAGAAGATATAGAAAAACTGTAACTTGTTGCCCCTTTTTTGCCCCTTTTTATTAATCAAAAATGTACCAAATAGAAATCGTTAATATAAAAAAACAGATAATAAAAAAAGAACCCTTGAATACCAAGGGTTCTTTCTCTGTCTGATAACAATGATTAACGACGGATTTCTTTGATACGAGCAGCTTTTCCGTGTAATGCACGTAGGTAGTACAATTTTGCACGACGTACTTTACCGTAGCGAACTACTTCGATTTTTGCAACACGTGGTGTATGCAATGGGAATGTACGTTCAA
>DXBN01000254.1 GCA_019116505.1 Candidatus Enterococcus avicola
CCGTTTAAAAGAGGTTATAAATGAAGCGGTTAGTGACGAGTAATAAGCAAAGAAGCGTTCAAAAGTGTCCCTTACTTTTGAAAAGATTCTGGCTTATTACCGAGTCACTGCTTCACTTATACCATTTAAAAAGAGGTCATTGCTTTGGAGCGGTTAGCTATTTGGTTATACTATTTAACAAAAAAACGATTCCCCTATTTTCGGAGAATCGTTTTTATTTTCAAATAAAGCTTGTTGGGTTTACAAATCCGCTCCATACGCCAGTTGCAATTCCAAAGTGTAAATGAACACCGGTTGAATTCCCAGTTGTGCCCATTGTACCAATTTGTTGCCCAGTTTCTAATGTTTGGCCAACGCTAACAAAGTTTTCAGTCATATGCATGTAATAAGTATAGTACCCATTATCATGCTTCACAATCGCATAGTTTCCTGCGCTGGCATGGAATCCCGCTTCAACAACTGTGCCGTAACGTGCTGCTAAAATCGCTTCGCCCGCACTTCCTGGCATATCAATGCCATCATGTCCTGTACCTGAATAACCGGTTGGATCGACACGTTGTCCAAAACCACTACTAATTGAGTAAGAACGTGTCAACGGTGAGATAAAACCAGTTCTTTCTAAACGTGCTGCTTCAGCTTTCTTCTCAGCTTCGGCTTTTTCTACCGCTTTTTTAGCAGCTGCCTCTTCGACTTTTAAACGTTCCATTGTTTGTTCTTCTTTAACAATTTTGGCTTCCATTTTTTCAACGGACTTAGCTAATGAAGATTGTTCTGCCATTTTTTCGATTTTAGTTGTTTCTTCTGTTTCAATCGTGGCCATCGTTGCCGCAATTTTCGCTTCAACAAGTGCTAACTCTTCTGTAACACTCTCAATTCGTTCCTCTTGATTTTCAATACTATTGTCAGTTACCATCGTTACTTGAGAATAAGCTTGTAATAAAGCCATCTTTTCTAACGCCGCTAAACGATTTTCTTGAATTTTTACTTCTTCTTCACCCATTGTTTTTTCTGTATGTAAAGTAGCTAATTCATTTTCTAAAGTGACTGCGCGGGTATCAAACGCCTCGATTTCTTCTTTAACGGCTGTTTGTTTATCATTAATCGTTACAACTTCCTTTTGAAGTTTTTCAATTTTTTGGGTTTGCTCTTGAACTTTTTGTGACATCTCATTTGCTTGGGCAACTTGCGGTAATAAAAATAGTAAGCTTAAACTTGCTATTGCTAAAATTGATTTTATTTTCAAATAAAACGCTCCTTTGTTTAATCCTTCGCTACTCTAACATGCTTTCACTAGCGAAGGGGTAACAAAACAACAACAAATTGGTATCATTCTAGCGTCCAGTATGACAAAAAGCCCTCATTTTCGTAAAAATGAAGGCTTTTGTGACAAGACAATTACAAAATTGATGTGATTTAACCTTGAAGTAATGTGAGTTCCTCTTGCGTTAATGGGCGATATTCGCCTAAATCTAAAGATTCATCCAATAAAATTGGACCCATTCGTAGGCGTTTTAGATAGGTTACTTCTTTTCCAACTGCTTGGACCATACGTTTGACTTGATGAAATTTTCCCTCATGTAAAATCAAACGAATCTCAGAAGTTTGGCTTGCTTCATCGACCGATTCAATCGTAAGTTCTGCCGGCAAACAAACTTCTCCACCATCAATCGTGAGACCTTCCCGGAATTTTTCTTGGTCTTCTGTCGTCATAATTCCGGCTACTTTTGCATAGTACTCTTTATCGACATGTTTTTTTGGTGACAATAGACGATGAGCCAATTGCCCGTCATTCATAATCAGTAACAAGCCTTCGGTATCTTTATCAAGACGCCCGACTGGAAACAAATCATCACGAAAATCATCATCTTGAAATAAATCAAGAACCGTTTCGTCATAATTATCGACCGTCGCTGAAATGACACCGCCCGGTTTATGTAATAAGTAGTAGAAGTTTTTTTGATAATTGACAGACTCGCCATCAAACTCTACAATATCTTCTTTTTCATTTACATGAAATTTATCGGATTTGATTATTTGATTATTGACCGTCACAAGTCCTTTTTTGATATATCCTTTGACTTCTCTTCGTGTTCCGAAATTCATATCGGCTAAAAATTTATCTAAGCGCATTGTTTTCTCCTTCTAGAAAATTTAAAAAGAGCTGACTTGAAATCAGCCAACTCTTTTTCGATTGTTTATTTGATTTTTAATTTTCGACGTAATCGGATGACATTCGGACCTAATAACTTATCTGCTAAACGTGTTTTTAGTCCTAAGTAAATGTAAACAAAACCTCCGACCGCAGCCACACCCATAATCAAGATAAAGGCACTGAATTTTCTTTCAACGCTTAGGAATGTTTCCAGACCTAATCTTGTAATCCATGTCGCTAAAATCATCATAACGGTTAAGATAATAATTAGCAACGTACGACGAAGTACTAGACTAACATTAAATCCGGTCTTATGCTGCAATTTTCGCAAGTTGAAATAAGAAGCAACTGCAAAACCAATCGTTGTTGAAATTAGTGGACCGTATGATTCTAGTAAATAAATACTTGGTACTTGTAAAACAATTTTAACCAGTAACCCGATTCCAAAAAAGACAACTGCCGCTGAATTTTCGTAAATCCCTTGGAGCATACTTGCAGTAATCATATACAGACCTAAGACAAGTCCGGATAGACAAGCAACGATTAACAAGCGACTGCCTAATTCGTTTGGTGTATAAAACAACGTATTTAACGGATAGGCCAACATCACCATACCAAACGTTGCTGGAAACATAATAAAAGAATATAACTGTAAATTGCTTGTCACTAATTGACTCAGGTCTTTTTTATTTTTTTGCGCATACGCTTCAGTGATTAGCGGTAAACCAACTGTCGCCATCGCTGTTGCTAAGCCAATAACAACCATTGTTAATTTATCTGGATTTCCACCAAATAAGGCCATTAAACTCATTAATTGATCATTCGTATACTCGGTAAATCCGCCCATTACGCGAATAAATGTATATTGATCGACCAGTTTAAAGATGGTAATGGAAGCCCCGATGATAATAAAGGGAATGGCTTCGCGAACAACACTCGTCAATAATGCAACACTATTGATTTGTATTGTTTCGTGGCTTTCTTCCGCCAAAATATCCATCTTCACTTTTTCTTTTCTAAAGTAATACAATAAGATTCCTATACCCGCTAATGCCCCAATAAAAGCCGCAAAAGTTGATTGCGTGACTGCTTCTACATGATTCCCACTACCTAAACGCATAATAATGAAGGTCGCAGAAAGCATATAAATTACTCGAAACAGTTGTTCAATTAATTGTGAGATGGCATAAGGTGCCACGTTTTGTGTCCCTTGGAAATATCCTCGTAAGACACTCATAAATGGAATTACTAAGATTGCCACACTCAACGACCGCATCGCCGGTACTAAGTCATTTCCACCACCCGATCCGTTTGATAACAAAGGAGAAGCCATATACATAATGATGGCACTGAATAGCCCAAATCCTAACATGACTTTCGCCGCGGTATGGAAAAGCTTGCGACTCGTCTGGTATTCTCCCCTTGAGTTATGAAAAGCGATTTGTTTTGCAATCGCTGCCGGAATTCCTGCCGTAGAAATCATAATAAACAAGGCATAAATATTGTATCCCATATTGAACAAAGTATTGGAGGCTTCGGCATTTTCGCCTAACCAGTAATACCACGGGATAATATAGATGATACCAATTAACCGAGAGCCGATGTTACCGATGGTCAGCCAGGCTGAACCACGGGCCATTTTTTCTTCATTGGTTAATGCCGGTCCTTCTAGATTCACTCGATTCGCCATTTCCGTCGTTCCCAACTTTCTTTTTTTTACATATCTCCTATTTTAATGCTTAATCTCATTAGTAGCAATCTATTTATTTTTTTTGAAAGCTCTATGCTATAATAAATAATGAAATTCCCGATTTGAGGAGGAGTATGCGATGTATACTATTACAATCGACAATATTTATCAATTATTAACGGAACACGACTTACTAATTACGCCAAAAAAAAGGGAGAATGATATAGATCAAGTGCCATTTGACGCCCTTTCTTACAACTCTAGAGAACTTCCAGGCAATTGCTTGTTTTTTTGTAAAGGTATCAACTTTAAAAAAGAATGGCTCATCGATGTTTTAGATGCTGGCGTCACAACTTATCTAACTGAAGTTTCTTATGGTTTCCCGGAAAACGAAATTCTTGTGCGTGATATTCGCGAAGCCATGGCCCTAATCGCTCAAGCTTTTTACCAAAATCCCCAAGATAAATTAATTAAAATTGGCATTACAGGTACGAAAGGTAAAACAAGTGCTGCCTATTTTATTCATGCGCTTTTAAAAGATGCTTTCGGTCCAAAGATTGCTCTCTTTTCTTCCGAAGAAACGACAACAGATGGGCAAACTTACCAAGCTTCCGTCTTAACAACACCCGAAGCACTTGTTTTATATAAACAAATGGCCCAAGCCGTTGATGCTGGCGTTAGCCATCTAGTCATGGAAGTTTCTTCGCAAGCCTATAAAACCAAACGCGTTTTTGGTATTACTTTTGAAGTCGGTGTCTTTTTGAATATTAGCCCCGATCATATTAGCCCGATTGAACACCCGACTTTTGAGGATTATTTTGCTTGTAAACAACAACTACTGTTAAATAGTCAACAAGTCGTCTTGAATAACCAATCGGATCGTTTTGATGAATTAGCCGCACTTTGTCAAGAACATGAAATCCCAGCAGTCACTTATGGTAGCCAAACGGCCGATTACCCGGTTATTCATGGTCCTGAGTTACGTGAGTTTCGACTAGCTGCAAAAGAAGACTTCTTACAATTAAATGGCGATTATCATTTGGCCATGTTTGGTGACTTTAATCACGGAAACGCTGCGGCGGCTTTAATTGCGACTGCCTTAGTCGATACCTCAAAAGATGCGTTAAAACATAGTTTGCTTCAGACTACCATTCCTGGACGAATGAATTTCTTTGAGTTAAAAAACGGCGCATATGCTTTCGTCGATTTCGCCCATAACTATTTAAGTTTATCGGCCCTTGGAACATTTGCTCAAGATTTACGCCCAGAAGGTCGCGTCATTTTAGTGACAGGGAGTGCAGGGGGCAAAGCCCTTTCTCGTCGCAAAGACATGGGTCAAGTCATTTCTGAAACGTATGATGTTGTCGTCCTAACAGAAGATGATCCTGATTTTGAAGATCCAGCTAGCATTGCCGATGAAATCCAATCACATATTACGAACCAAGAAGTGGAAGTTCTCCGTGAATTAGACCGTAGCAAAGCCATCTCGCTCGCACTGTCTTTAGCTACCCCTTCAGATATTGTGATTGTTGCCGGAAAAGGTACCGAGGCGGGCATGAAAGTTAAAGGACAAAGCATTGATTACTTGGGTGATGTCTACTATACACAGCACTGGATTGACAACCAAAAAGCCTAGCATTTATTTCAATTATGTAACAAAGATTACTTTATTAAAACATTGAACTTTTTTATACAAACATTCGGTATAATGAATGCGAAGATGTTGCAAAGGGGTCTGTTACATGAAACAAACGTATAGAAAATATTTGATTGTTGCTGGAATATCGCTAGTGAGTGTTGTCGCTTTAGTTATTTTTTGGAAATTACTTGTGAATTTTAATATCATCAATTTAAACCAAATTGCACCAAAAAGTTACACACGTTCTGGTGGGTCATATAGCGTGGCCTTAGTTTTCCTAGTCCCTCTTTTAGCAACGATTACGTTGTTACTTGGCTTAACTTGGAGAAAGAATTAATCAATTAACAAAGGAATGCCTTCAATTGACCGAAGACATTCCTTTGTTTTTTTTAAATTGATTGTTTCTATTTTTAGATATGCCTATTTTATGCTAGAATAATAAACGTATGATTTAAAATTGATATTAAATGATTAGGAAGTGACATTATGTGCGGTATTGTTGGGTTTATTAGCTCACAACAACAAAAAGAAACAGTCATTGAAGCAATGATGGAAAGAATTGTTCACCGTGGGCCAAACAGTGCCGGAAAATACGTCGATGATCAAATTGCTCTAGGGTTCAGACGCCTATCTATCGTTGACCTTGAAGGTGGATCGCAACCGATTTATAACGAAGATCGTAGCAAAGTCATTATTTTTAATGGTGAAATTTATAATTACCAACGGCTAAGAGAAGATTTAGTCCTACTTGGACATGTATTTACAACCAATGCTGATACCGAAGTCCTTTTACACGGTTACGAAGAGTGGGGCGTTGATTTATTACAAAAAATTCGGGGCATGTATGCTTTTGTAATTTGGGATATTGAAAAACAAGAACTTTTTGGTGCGCGTGACCATTTTGGAATCAAACCCTTTTATTACGCAGAAATGAATGGAACATTTATGTTTGGTTCAGAAATCAAAAGTTTCTTACCACACCCAGATTTCAATAAAGTATTGAACGAACAAGCTTTGAAACCTTATTTAACCTTCCAATACTCACCATTAAATGGTGAAACATTCTTTAAAGGCGTTCACCGCTTACAAGAAGGCCACTACTTTACTTACAAAGATGGGCAAATGACTATCAAAGAATATTGGGATGCGGATTACCGTCACAAAGAAAACCTTTCTGAAAAAGAATGGGTTGATAAAATTGATGCAACGGTTCAAGAATCAATTGCGATTCATAAAAATGCCGATGTTGAAGTCGGTTCTTTCTTATCAAGTGGTGTCGATTCTAGTTATGTGGCATCGATTTTAAGACCTGAGCATACCTTCTCCATTGGTTTTGATGATAAAACATATAACGAAGCGATTGAAGCGCGTAAGTTAACGGAAACTCTCGGTTTAAATAACGTGGCTGCAATTATTAATGGTGAAATGTCCTTTAAAGCTTTCCCATTAATTCAATACCATTTAGATGAACCTGATGCAAATCCATCGTGTGTGCCGCTTTATTTCTTATCAAATTTAGCTTCACAATACGTGCGTGTTGTCCAATCAGGTGAAGGTGCCGATGAATTATTCGCCGGCTATAGCGCCTATGGTTTACATACCAACTCAAAAGTGATTCGCGTTGTGGCACAAGGCTTACGTAAATTACCAAAAGGGATACGTTATTCAATTGGCCGTTCGTTAGGTAAAATGAAAAACTTCCACGGTCGGATGCATCTCTATGCGGCAACGGCCCCATCAAGAGAATATTTTATCGGACATGCCAAAATCTTTAGTGAAAAAGAAGCAAGTAGCTACGTAACACCAGCTTTCCAAGAGGCTCCAACAATTGCTGAAATTGTCGGACCGTACTTTGATAAAGCCGATCAACTAGCAAAAGAAGAAGTCAATAAAATGCAATATTTAGATGTTCACCAATGGATGCCGAAAGATATTTTATTAAAAGCTGACAAACTAACGATGGCTAGCTCTTTGGAATCACGTGTGCCTTTATTAGATATCGAAATGATGAAAATGGCACAAAGTATTCCCACAAAATATTTAATTAACCAAAACAATACAAAAGACGTCTTCCGTCAAGCGTCGAATCGTCACTTACCAGAAGCATGGGCGAACCGTGAAAAATTAGGCTTCCCTGTGCCAATTAAAGCTTGGTTACGTGAGGACTTAGGTTATAAACAAGTAAAAGCATTATTTGAAGCTGATTTTGTTACAGAATTTTTCGATCAAGCAAAAATTCTACAATTAGTTGAAGACCACCACGATGGCAAAGCCGATCTCCAACGTAAAATTTGGGCGATTTATTCATTCTTAACTTGGTACAAAGTCTACTTTATCGATGAGGAAATACCAAAAACAGAAACGATTGTTTACGATACTTTATAAAATCAAAATAGATCATAATTCGGTAGAGAATTTTTCTCTACCGTTTTTTTGTCAATCAGCTGGAACTTATTGTTATGAGCGACTCCCCTGTTCCTAATTGATAACGGTATTCAATTAAGGGTTTCTATTGGTCGAAATATTTTAAAAGAGTTAAACTGGCAGTATCAAAACAGATAGAGGGATTACCAATGGAATTAAAAGATTATGGAAAAGAACCAATTGCATTTAACATGGAAGAAGTGACACTGCAAAATGAGAACTATCGGACGACTTTATGGACAGGCGAACATTTTCAGTTGACTTTAATGAGTATTCCAGCTGGTGGTGGCGATATCGGAATGGAAGTACATCCTCATGTCGATCAATTTTTAAGATTAGAAGCTGGAACTGGCCGTGTTGAAATGGGTCCTGCAGAAGATCAAATCACTTTTAGTCAAATTGTTAAAGCCGATGATGCGATTATTATCCCAGCTAACACATGGCATAATGTTACGAATGTTGGCAATGAACCGATGAAGTTGTATTCCATTTATTCACCAGCCAATCATCCATTTGATACCGAAGAAGAAACGAAACAAGATGCCATCGATCAAGAAGGATAAACTGTTATAAACAAAAAAACAATCCAGAAAAATGGATTGTTTTTTTGTTTGCTTTTATTTACCTTCTGTCGCATCCCACAATGTTTTCATCGCTGGGACATTGCCTAATTCAGTCATATTTGAAGGGATAATGACTGTATTCGTTGAACTATTGACCACTTCTTTAAAGGCTTCTAACCCTAAGTATTGTAAAGCTTCTGGTGTCAACTCGCTATTCTTAATTGCTTCATTCAATGAACGGATACGTAATTGTTCCGCTTCGGTAATTACTCGAATCTTCTCAGCTTCTGCTTCCGCATCAATTTTCATCCGTTCCGCTCTTGCTTCGGCATCAATTTTTGTTTGTTTCGAACGTGCTTCGGCATCGATTTCCATTTCAGAGGCTTTAGCTTCTGAGTCTAAAATAACGGAATGCTTGCGACCTTCTGATAAGGTAATCATTGATTCCTTGTCACGCGATGCGGTAATTAATTTATTCATTGAGTTAATAATTTCATCTGAAACCAAAATTTCACCGATATTAATTCGGTCAATCGCTAATCCATATCCCGCAGTAATATCTTTAATCGATTCATAAAGTGCCACGTTAATTTCTTCTGTTCCATTCAACACTTCATTTAAATCCATTTTCCCGATAATTCCACGTAAATTTGATTGTGCATCTTGAATCATCGCGGTTACGGAATCTTCGTTATCATAAACAAACGCGCGAACATCCGTCACATGGTATTTAATCGCCTCATCAATTTGAACAATTACGTTATCGCGTGTAATCGCACTTTGGGGTGGAATTTCTAACGGTACTTGTTTCAACGAAACTCTTTGACGAACAGTATATAAAATCGGAATTAAGAAATGTAACCCTGGATCCAAGGTTCGAACAAAGCGTCCAAAACTTTCTACTACCTTGACCTCTCCTTGATGAACAACAACTGCAATGCTTGATAATAACCAGATAATCATTGCTAAAACAAAAATAAATAATAAAACTTGTACGATAAACACTTCTTTTCCTCCTCCTTTAACTTAAATAACAATAAAGTCTTCGCTTTCTTCAATTAAATAATCATTGACTCGCACATAGGCAATTCCATTATCAATCGAAAAAATCTCCAACATACTACCTTCTATCGGTTTTCCCTCAATCACAACATATTCAATATAACGCCCATTCGCCGGAATGATCCCCCGCAATTGCGCATTTTTACTCTTAAAATACTTACCCAACAACTTGTTATCCAAGTAGTGCACGTATTCCAACTCCTTCTATTGCTCAGATACTATTCATTGTACCATTTCTTATGAACGAGAAAAACAAAAA
>DXBN01000255.1 GCA_019116505.1 Candidatus Enterococcus avicola
CATTTAATTCTTTAATTGTTAAAAAGAATAACAATCCCATCCACAAATAAATAATTGCATTGGTGAATGATAATAAAAATACTTCATTTAAAGTCAAGACATTGCTTGCTACAATTACGAAAGGTTTAATTAACAAATATGGTGCTAGACTGTATATAAATCCATGAAATAAAAATTTAAACGACGCTGATCCATCAGTTATCGTACAAATTAGATATGTTGAAATTGTCACTGCGGAGAAAATTATGACTGAAAACAAGATATCCTGGAATAAAGTATACACACCATCTCGTACCGTACTAAAAATAAATCCTGTAAAATATTTATTAAGTATGAAAATCAAAAGAGCTAAGATTGAAATAATCCCTGTTGATATATTACTTGTCTTAGATTCTTTTTTTATACCATAAATACCGTCCAGCGGGTGTAGCATATAGTATTTTAAAAATCGGAGTTGTTTAATGAGTGGGATTGATAACAATTGCTGCCACTTTCCTATCAGAGCTTTTCCTACTTTAAGTCGACGCCCAAGTATTTTCACGATAGAAATCAATACAACTAAAATTACGACCATTAAAAGAATTTTAATAACATTATGTCGAATCCATACATTTCTAATTTCCCAAAAAGAATCTGAATAACCTACCTTCTCTTTAGCATCTCTAAAGGAAACCATTGCACGTTCATAGTTTTCCTCTTTAAAATAAGCCTCACCAAGTCCCAAACTCGCAAAATCAAACTGTGAGTTCATTTTCAATACTTCTGACCAAGGTGACTTACTCTCTTCATAGCGCCCCCGTTGATATAAAGCCAAAGCTTCATGTAGCGTTTCAGTAAACTCCGTAGGTATAAATGTTTGAATTTCATTTTTCTTTTCATCTAATGTATATACCGTTCCGTTATCATCAACTAAGATACCCGAGCCTTTACCAATTAACCCCCTTCTTTGTTTTCCATCATCTTTGCCACCAAACATGAAAAGAAACTCACCTTCACTTGTATATTCATAAATGTATCCGTCTTCACCGATTGTAAAAATATTATCGATATTGCCAATTGCTAAGCTACTAGGAAAATAAACATAGTTATCTTGTAAAAGATTTTTTCCTCCCATATTTAATTTTTTTATTACATTTTTAGAGTTTTCATTTGGCGTAATCGTATAAACAAGCCCTTGACCATCAATATTTAAATTAGTCGCACTGTCAGGTGTAGTTCCTAACATCTTGTCTAATTGTTCTTCTGAAAAAATCATTTTTCGAAAGGTCGTCAGTAGGCTATTTGAAGTTGTATTTGGAGCAAAATAACCTAAAAACTCGCCCTCTACATCCTTGTTTAAAATAATTAATCCATTATTATTTCCTCGAGAAATAACATATGCATTCCCCCGATTATCCACCGTTACTTTCGTTGGAGAAAAAGGTGCTTTTTCTCCAAATGATAAGGCATCAGGTTTACCAAAGGTATGTATAATCTCATCTTCTTTATTTAAGACAAAAACCTTATTTGCCATATCATCTGCCACATATAAATAACCTTGATTACTGATAAAAATACCCGTTGGATGAACAAAGGAATCATTTTTAATAATACGAATCAATTCACCTTCTTTTGTTAAAACAACAATACGATTGTTTCCAGAGTCTGCCACATATATTTCATTGTTGACACCAAATTTCATATCCATTGGTTTATTAAATGTTTGTCCATCAAAAACAGAAATAGTATAGTTAGCCAAGTATGCATCTTGAGTTTGGACCATTTCTCCATAACCATCTTGAGTGAACGTTTTAAAGACATCATCAGCAAGGATCTCAACAGAATTCCCAAAAAAGAAGAAAAATAAAGCGAGTGATGAAATAATCTGTTTGTATATTTTATGAACTTTCACTTTATCCCTCCTATTTCAGCCCCGAATGAGACATGGTATTCATTACATTGCTTTGTAAAATAATAAATAAAATTAAATTTGGTAAAAACATAATTAATGATGCTGCAGCTGCAATCCCCTGCCCTACAACATTATTCGTTTGAGATGCAAATGTATTTAAATAGAATGCAAGTGTTCTCAGTGAATCACTAGTCATAAATAATTGCGATGTTTCAATATTGTTCCAAACCCCTTGGAAAATCAATAATGACGCTGTAGCTATTGCGGGTTTAGTTAACGGTAAAATAATTTTCAAAAAAATCGTAAACTGGGACGCACCATCAACTACCGCTGCTTCAATCAATTCTGTTGGAATCTGGTCAATAAATTGTTTAATTAAAAATAATCCTACTGGCATCGCAATTAAAGGCAAGATATGTCCTAAATAATTATTTTCTAAATTCATAAAATTAATCACTAAATAACGTGGTATCATGACTGCTGTTGGAACAAACATTAATGCAGCATTGTTAATCTCCATCCCTACATACTTTCCTTTAAAATTCATTTTAGAAAGAGCAAAAGCCGCTAATGCTGAAATAAAGACAGAAACAACAACAACAATAATTGTTACTAAAACCGAATTAAAGATGTATCTTGATAGAGGAATATTTGATAATTCCGCTGCTTTAAACAAATTGTTCAAGTTTTCTAAACTAGGGCGTTGAACAAAAAATCTCGGAGGAAAGGCAAATAACTCTTCCATCGGTTTAAATGCATGATTAAAAATAAAAATGATTGGCAACAACATAAATGCGACGAAAGGAGCTAAAATAACATAAAATTTTATTTGACTCTTTTCAAATTTTTTAGGGTTAATCCCACTTCTTCTAACCGACATTAAAATGCTCCTTTCTATGCAAATAATTTTTTAGCAAAAACTGAGAATACATAAATCATCAAGAGTAGGACAACCGATACAGCTGCAGCGTATCCCATCTCATACCTTAAAAACCCATAATCATCAATATGATTGACAATTAACTGTCCCGCATACGATCCTGTAACCGGATTTGCGCCAGTCAATTGTGTTCCAATCAATCCGTTTGAAAATGCATTTACAATCGCCATCACTGCACCAAATAACATTTGAGGCTTCATAGACGGAATCGTAATATAAATTAACTCTTGGAAGCGATTAGTAACCCCATCAATTGCCGCAGCTTCATACAATTCTTCATCTCCATTTAAAACTCCCGCCATCATCGCTAGAAATCCAACACCCATGCTTCCCCATAAACCAATTAAAATCATAATTGGTAATATAAGATTTGAATCCACTGTCCAAATAATCGGAGTGTCAATAAATCCCATTCTCATTAAAATACTATTAATGTATCCAGAAGAATTTCCACTAAATAAAATTCGCCAAACAACAGTCATGGCTACACCTGATGTCATAGATGGTGAATAAAAAATTAATGCCAAAATAGTTCGTGGAATTTTTGGTAATTGAGCCAATACCCACGCCAATAGAAATCCTAAAATATAGCCTCCAGGTCCAACAATTACTGCGAAAGCAATTGTATTCGGTAAAACGTACTGCATAAATATCTCATCTTGCGTTAATAAATTAATATAGTTTAAGAATCCAACAAATTCCGGTCGTTGAATGGTATTGAAATTTGTAAAAGACAAACCAATTGCAATTGCTACAGGAATAATAATAAATACGATAAAAATCAAGGCATATGGTAATAAAAATAAATACGGTGTTCGTTTACTGTTATTTTTCAAATTATTCCTGATCCTTTCTCTCAACAGGCATTGGATATTGTTGAATCATTTCACCATCGTAATAATAACCAAATTCTTCGAGTTTTCTGAGTGTTTCTCGATTAATACGTTTCGTTGATAAATCGATTGATTTTCTTAAGTTTTTACCATCGACTACTACAGAGTTGTAAACATTACTTATTTCCCGTTCTACCATGTATGTACCTAGAACGCGAGGTACTTCATTAATCCATTCCGATTGTTCCAAAATAACATTCTTATCAGTTGATGGCCACGGCAGCTCTTGAAAAGCTTCTAGATTTGCTGTATTCCACATATACTCCTTACCATAAACCGTCTGTAATGCTGTTCCAAAATCTTTTTGTGTCTCACTCTGAAGCCACCAGTTCATAAATTCCCAAGCATTTTGCTTGTTATCTGAACTTTCAAACATAATTGAACTTTCCGCACCACCAGACGACCACCGTTCAACTACTCCTTCTTGATTTTCATAACCCGGCATCAACGCGATATCCCAAACGTTACTAATTTCTGGTGCCGCGTTTAAAATTAAGTTGTAATTTCCAAAATCTGCAATCCCTATCGGGGTCGATCCGTCTCGAAACTGTTGATAAAAACTTGGGACATCTTTGGGCATATTATAAATAGTAAAAAGATTCGTTAATTGGCGTAATCCTTCAACAGTATTGTCTTGATTCACCCCTGATTCAAGAATATCCTCAGTATAAAATTCACCGTCATTTTGATAAACTATCGGCATAGTCCAAGGGAATATTTTAAACGATGTTCCTAAAGTTGCTGTAGGATAAAACGCACTCATCCCTCGTTGATTCAACGCAGGTAACATTTCCACTAACTCATCCATTGTATTTGGTACAGATAGATTTAATGATTCTAGAATATCTGAGCGATAAAATAAGACATAAAAATTCATTGTTTCTGGAATCGCATATACATTTTCTCCAATTGTAGACGGAGTTAACAATTTTTCTGGATATTGCGTCAATAAGTCATCAAAACCTTCAAACTGAGATAAATCTACAAGAGCATCTCTGATTCCCATATCAAATGGCATCGCGTAATTGACACCTAGTGCAACATCAGGAGCATTCCCTGAAGCATTTGATAAAATCAATTTATTTGCATCTGGCATAATAGATAAATCTACTTTGATACCTGTTTTTTCTGTAAAATCTTGATCAATCATCCTCTGCATTAATTCGACGTATTGTCGAGGTCGATTTACCCAGACTTGAACACTTTCAGCTTTTTTATCTGAACTTACAGAATAAGCTTGTTCCTTGAATGAATTCGTGAATCGCTTAATGGAGTTAATTGCTTTTGAAAAAATATTGGGTGATTTTTTCGTTAAATTCTCTTGATAGAAAGTGATTTGATCAATCGACAAATTATTTCTATTCGCTTCTTGTAAGAGAGTTGCTAAATTCGCCGCTACGGATCCACTATCTTTTGATAATTCATTCGTTCGATTTGCTAATCTTCTAGGCTCTTTTAACAGTGATTCAAGTTGCTTTCGCGCAGTTACAATTTGTGTGAAAGCTCCTGGTGTCTTTTCGGTTTGGCCGATTAAACGGATCTCTTCTTCAAAACTATTTAACTCACTTATCCAAGATTCCAATTGTTTGATCGTTCCTGGTAAGTATTCATCTAGATTGATATCCCGATTTTTATCAACATTACTACCTAATAAATTATCAATGCTTAAAGATAATGCTTGAATCTCTTTAATAATTTCTGAAATCCGATTTAAAACTTTACCTGTTGGACTTGCAGAGATTTCCAAACTTAAAGTTCTAGTTCCTTTTTCTAAATAAACTGGGACATCTTTTTTTGTCTCTTGATTTTTCATCGTGTAATTAGAAAAAGAAGAAGAATACGGAATTGGTTGTGATAAAAAGCTTGTCGATGGTACAATGCCATCTATTTCAATATTTAAAAAAACAGGAAAATCAATTTTTGCATCTTGGCGATAATTCAAACCTAAATAATAGTAACCATCTGCTGGAACTTCTATCTCATAGGTCACTTTATCCCCTACATTAGAAAATGATGCCCCATCTAAAAAGTTCATCACTCGTTTACTTGAATCATAGGGTGTTAACTGATCATCAAAAGCACCATTAGGACGGATTGAAGATGAATTTTGGAATACAATTTTCTCTCCCTCAATTGTACTTTGATAGTTTCCACTAGGTTTTTCATCCGAATCTGTCGCTAAATTATAGCGAGGGACATCTTTTTGAGCCGTTATTTCAATAGCGTGAAGTGTCAATTCACCTTCAATACTTAAAAATGACAAATCATTTATCCCTTGTTCTAGCCACACTGCTAACGGGGTATCGGTATAACCATTTCTATCTGTTAAGTATGTAAATTGCTTTTCTTTTGAAGCATTTACTTCTGGTGCAATTTCATTATCATATCGATCTTTAGTTGCTTCTTTTTCTGGAATCCATTTATTTTTAAATTGTAAATTAGACATCTCTTGATATTGAGATTCTCCATTGATCTTCAGGGAAATTTGAGTTGGTAAGATACTTTCTGTTTGAATGGAGTAGTGAAAACCCAAAAAATATAACCCTGCTAAAGGGGCATTCACTTGAAGGTTCTGATTCACTCCATGATTAATCGTTGTTTCAGTATTAATAGTAATTTTCTCTCCGGTAAAAGATTGTTTCCCTTGATATTTTTCACTAAAAATTTTGTAGTTTTCAATATCAGTATTCGCATATACTTTCAAACCACTCGTTTGAAATAAACAAAAAGCTAAAAATGATATACATATAAGCTGTAGAATTTTTTCCTTCCTACTTTTTCTCATTAAAAAATCCCCCTGTCAGATTTATTATAATATTAATCAATATATAAAAAAACGTTTTCCTTAATTACATATAAATATATCACCTATAATAAAGCGCTGTCAACAACATTTTTGCTACTATAAATTAATTATAATCAATATATAGTAATGTTTTTGTTAATCTTTTGTTTTTGAAAGGCCTTGTATATGGACTGATTGGTAAAAAAAATATAACAAATAAGGAGATAATCTAATCTAACTCCTATTTGTTATATTTTTAATAAGCTGATATCCAAATTATTCTTAATCCAAAACCAAAAGTAAATTTTCTTTGGCATACTTCCCATTCCTTAATTAACAATAGAAGTGTCCCTATTCTCCTTGACGATACAAACTTGCATCAAAGACTTCCATCACTAATACTTCTTCTTTTTGTGCGTACGTTAAAAACTGATCGACACTCCCTGAGAGATACACACCGTTAATTTTTACACCATTTTTCTCCACATAGGTTAATGCCTGTTCTATTTCTTCAATTGTTATAGATGTATCCGGTAAGTAATTGATCATTTCTTGATTATCAATCAAGTAACGTAGTAAAGACAGATAATGCTGCTCATAGGCTGTCACATCAAAAGATGGACGGCTGTATAAAAAAGCAAACGGAAAAAGCTCTGGGTACTCTTTATTTATTTTCATTAACGCGTTGTTACTATGTTGTGCTGACATTCCATGCATTAAGTCCATTCCAAATTGTAAATTCCCATTATCTTTGGTATCCCCTGCTGCTTGATTTTCCACCGATAAACTACGGACATTCATTTCATTTGTCGGTCCAAAAAAATCAAGCATTTCTTGTGTCGTTAATGCTTGTTTAAACGTTAGAAAACCGTAAACGCCTCCACTTTTAGGAAGTTCTTGAACTTTTTCCAAAGTTGTTACCCGTTGATTATCAATCATCGATTCAAATCCTTCACTACTTGTATTTAAAAACATTGGGTAATGTTCCATCGCTACTAATTGATTCTCATAATTATCAGGATAGACCACTTTTCCTCGTTTCAATTGGTAAGATGACTGTAAGCTAGGTGTCCAATCCTCTGCATATTTTTTCTGATAAAAATGTTCAATCTGATATTTTCCACCCGATAAAGGAGTCACTTGGGTGCTACGCCATTCAACTTCTGGTCGGGTTAATTCCGTATAGAGCATTTCATAGATGCCTAAATTTGAAACATCACTCTCATCCATTGTTACTGTCGGATCAAAATAAATTCGATCCAACAATTTCTTGCCAAAATATTGACCAACACCCACAATTCCGAAAACAATCAATAGTATCAAGAGAACTTTTTTTACAATTCGACGATTCGTCTCCCGTTTAATTTTTTGATACGAGACTTTTGGTAGATCACTCATAGGCATTTGGGGTATTTCTGTCCATTCTTCCTCCATTAAATAATCTTGTAACGCTTGAAATTCAGCCATTTTTTCATTTAAAATCGTTTTCTCTTCGGGGCTTGCCTGTTTGTTTTTGACTCGCTCAATTAATCCATGCCAATCAGTCATGACTTAAATCCTCCTTTAACTTCTTACGTCCACGGTACAAAATCGTTCTTGTTTGGCCATTTGATAAGTTTAAAAAATTTGAAATCTCTTGAATTGACCATTCTAAAAAATAGAACAAAACTAGAACTTCTTTGTAAGGGGGAGTTAGTTTTTCAATACTAGCGTATAACGCTTGATGTCGCTCTTGTTCAATTATCCTTTCATCTGGCTGCTGTTGTAGGCTTTTCTCTTCTTGATTCAATAATGAAAATTGCCAACGTTTTTTTCGCCGCTGTTGGTCAATAAAGCCATTTTTGATGACACGAAACAACCAAAATTTAATATCTCTAGGTGCTTCTTCTTGTAACGACAAACGATAAAAAGCATCACTCACAAGACTTTCTGCATCACTTTGCTGTTTTGTTAAACTCCAAGCATAAAGTATCATGCCTTTTCCGTAGGCTTGATAGAGCTTGGCTAACTCATCTTGCTCCAATCGACTCCCCCTCCCTTCATTACATAAACGTTTGAAGTCTTAAAAGGTCACAAAAAACTGAGAAGAACTTTTCCCTCTCAGTTTTCATTACTTATTTACTTAAATCTTTCAGGTATACGTAATCATCCATTACAAAGCCTGCACCAATATCATTTTGACAAGAGTCGACACATTTAAATCCTCGGTGTTCATAGATGGCAATTGCTCGCTGATTGTACTTATTCACATTTAAGCGTAATTTTTTTCCTGCAGCAACTTGCTCATACCAAGAAAACACTTGATTCCCATAACCTTTACCACGAGTAGCATTGGTCAAATACAATTTACTTAAATACACTTCATCCGCTGATTCGCGATAAGCCGTATAGCCTACTGGTTGATTATCGGCCAACAAAATAAAATATTGATCGCCTTCGGAAATTTCTTTTTGAATATTTTCTAACGATTGATAGGTTTCGAGCATATAATTCACTTGTTCTTCCCCGATTATTGGTGTATAAATTTCTGGCCAAATTTCTTTAACTAATTGATCGACAATTAGCATTTGATCGCTATTTGTTACTTTTTCAATTTTAAAAATAGGTAATTCCCACTCTCTTATTTCAATGTTAAGGCATCAATTTTAGCTATCTCTTCCTCTGAGAACGTCAGATTACCTAAAGCTTTTAAGTTATCTTCCAATTGTGAAACTTTAGAAGCCCCGATTAAGACACTGCTCACTACTTCTTGACGAATATTCCAAGCTAAAGACATCTCTGCCAATGTTTGGCCTCTTGCTTCCGCAATAGCATTTAATTCTTTGACGGTTGCTAATGTTTCTGTCACACGTCCTTCTGACAAGAACGGACTATTAATACTGGCGGCTCGTGAATCTTCTGGAATACCATTCAAATAACGATTGGTTAACAGACCTTGTGCAAGAGGTGAAAAGGTAATTGCACCAATACCTTCTTCTTCTAAAACTTGAAGTAACCCTTCTTCTGGTTCTCTATTAAGCATATTATATTTTTGTTGGTGAATAATAAATGGCGTTTTTTGTTCTTTTAAAATTTTTGTCATCGCAGCGGTTTGTTCAGCTGAATAATTTGAAATACCAACATATAAAGCCTTACCTTGTTGTACCAATAAATCTAAGGCATGTGCCGTTTCTTCTAATGGTGTATTCGGATCTGGACGATGGTGATAAAAAATATCGACATAATCTAAGCCTAAACGTTTTAAACTTTGATCACAGCTCGCAATTAAATTCTTCTTAGATCCCCACTCGCCGTATGGCCCTGGCCACATATAGTAACCCGCCTTCGATGAAATAATCATCTCATCCCGATAAGCGCTTAAATCTTCTTTTAACATGCGTCCAAAATTACTTTCTGCCGATCCTGCTGGCGGTCCATAGTTATTAGCCAAATCAAAATGAGTAATCCCTTCATCAAAAGCTTTGAAAACCAGTTTTCTTTGATTATCTAACGGATCGACATCACCAAAATTATGCCATAATCCTAACGAAATTAGAGGAAGTTTTAGACCTGATTTTCCAACCGAACGATATTGCATTGTTTCGTAGCGTTTTTCTTGTGCTTGGTACATTTCTCCACCTCATTATTATTTTTTGATATACATCCTTTGTATACCCTTTCAGTATACCCTTTCTTGTGAAATCTTAATAGGGTGTTCGCATGAATTTGTCTAAAAACAAGGAACTATCGCTTCTTTTCCAGATATGTTATTCTTATCATCATTAGGGGGGATTTTATGAAATATTACGACCAACATTTGCATACTTTTTTATCGTTTGATTCCAACGAGCAATTTGAAAATTATTTAATTCATCAACCTGAATTTTTTGTAGCAACTGATCATTTTGATTTAGAAAATGCTGGCACAGGTTTCAAAGATGATATACCCGATTATCACATTTTGGCGGAAAAATTAGCCGCATTACAAGAGCAATCTCCGACAAAATTTTTACGGGGGATCGAACTCGGTGTCGTTCCTGGGCAAGAGCAGCGAATCTTGGATTATCTGGCTGCCCATCCCTACGATTTAAAACTTTTAAGCATCCATCAAAATAAACAGTTCGATTACATGGACGATCGCGTGCTAACGATGGATAAATTTACGGTAGCAAAAACCTATTTCGATCAAATGTTAGCCGTAGTTGAACATTTTCCAGATGGTCATATTTTGACTCATTTTGAATATGGTTTGCGTCGTTTCAATTTTACTGCCAAAGAATTAGAAGAACATTTCGAAAAAGAATTAACGGCTATTTTCAAGAAAGTGATTGAACGCGAACTCGCTTTTGAAGTCAACGCCAAAAGTTTTGGACGCTATAAAAACGCCCACTTGTATCGTTATGGTATTCCTTTATACCAAAGCCTCGGAGGTAAATTATTTACTCTCGGTTCCGATGCTCATGTAGCGGGAGATTATCGCTTACTTTTCTCAGAAATGAGCCAATTGTTAAAAGAATTTGACGTCAAACAACTAGTTGTTTTTCAAGGAAATGACCGTTACTTTACTGATTTACCCTAAAAATAACATTGTTTCACGTGAAACAAACACCGAAGCATTGGTTTTTTGCTTCGGTGTTTCTTTAAATTAATTATTTAATTGTTACATACTCTAGATTTACTAAGTTTGCCCAAGTTTCGATTTGATCAACTGTTAGGTTTAGCGACAGAACCGTGTGGTGTCCACCACCTGTTTCAATCCACGTTTTAATCCCTTCGTGGAAACTTGGTTTTGGTGTCCACATTACCCGTGCAACTGGTAATTTTGGTGCAGCTTCTTGAGGTTCAAAAGCATCCACTTCATTAATTAATAACTTGTAATTCGTTCCAAAATCCGCCATTGAAACAACCACTCCCGTTCCTGATTTCCCATCAAAAACTAAACGTGCAGGATCGGCTTTATCACCAATTGAAAGCGGTGAAACTAATATTTTGGGTTTATTTGCTGCTAAACTTGGATCGACTTCTAACATATGTGATTGTAAAATGGCTTCTTTACCTGCAGCCATCTCATACGTATAGTCTTCCATAAACCCAGTATTTTGATTTTTTGCCATAATTTTCATCATACGATCAATTGCAGCAGTCTTCCAGTCACCTTCACCTGCAAAACCATAACCTTGCGCCATTAATCGTTGTACTGCTAATCCAGGTAATTGATCCATACCATATAAATCTTCAAAGTTCGATGTAAACGCATTGTAGTTACCCGCTTCTAAAAAGCGTCGTAGACCAATTTCTTGACGCGCCTGAACTTTCACATGCGATTCCCATTGTTCTGATTCATAATCACCATAATCAAAGTCGTATAGTTGACGATATTCTTCAAATAATTCGTCGACTTCTTCATCTGTTACTTGATTGATATATTGAACCAGGTCCCCAATACCATAGTAATCGACTGTCCATCCAAATTGAATTTGTGCTTCTACTTTATCACCTTCTGTTACTGCCACATTACGCATATTGTCTCCAAAGCGTGCTACTTTAATATCAAAGCTCTCCATGTAACCTACAGCAACATCCATCCAAGCAGAAATTTCTTTTTGAATACGTTCATCTTTCCAATAACCGACAACCACTTTATTTTTTTTATTTAAGCGTGCATTGATAAAACCATATTCACGATCTCCATGAGCCGCTTGGTTTAGGTTCATAAAGTCCATATCAATCGTCGCCCAAGGAATACTCTCATTGTATTGTGTTGCTAAATGTAATAATGGTTTTTGTAATAATTTGGTTCCTCGAATCCACATCTTAGCAGGTGAGAATGTATGCATCCAAGTAATAACACCTGCAACTTCATCACGATAATTAGCTTCCTTCATAATTTTTGTAATTTTATCAGCAGAAACCGCTAATTCTTCTTGTAAAACAACAGGATATGAAAGATTCCCACTAGCATTTAAGGAATCAACCATTTCTTGTGCATGTTGTATCACTTCTCCCAAAGTTTCTTCTCCATATAAGTGTTGTGATCCAACGACAAACCAAAATTCTTTTTTTCCAATTTCTAACATTTTTGTGACACTCCTTTAATTTTTATTTTTGGCCATAATAGGCATTTTCTCCATGTTTTCGTAAATAGTGCTTATCTAAGATTTCTTGTGGTAATTCTGCTGCAAAACTATTTAGTTGGCGTGCAAAAAGGTTCATTTTTGCCACTTCTTCTAAAACAACGGCATTCATTACGGCATCTTTAGCATTTTTTCCCCATGTAAAAGGCGCATGTCCATGTAAAAGGACTCCTGGTACTTCAAGTGGCTTTAAGCCTCTTTCCCTAAATGTCTCAACAATAACATTTCCTGTTTCTTCTTCATAACCACGATCAATTTCTTCTTTTGTCAAAAAACGTGCGCAAGGAACAGAACCATAAAAGGTATCCGCATGTGTGGTGCCCATTGCCGGCACATCTAGACCTGCTTGTGCCCATATCGTCGCCCAAGTAGAATGTGTATGGACAACTCCACCAATTTCTGGAAAACTACGATATAAAACTGCGTGTGTGGCTGTATCCGAGGAAGGATTTAATTTACCTTCGACGACATTCCCATCTAAGTCACAAACAACCATATCTCCGGCTGTCAACGTCTCGTAATCTACTCCACTAGGCTTAATCACAAAAAGATTTGTTTCACGATCAATCGCTGACGCATTCCCCCAAGTATATTTGATTAGACCTTGTCGGGGTAGCTCTAAATTCGCTTGATAGACTTCTTCTTTTAATTTTTCTAACATTACGTTCCCTACTTTCTTTTATTTAAAAAATTGTAATGCGGCTTGTTCAATTGATAACCCTGCTTCATAACGCTCCATAAATGCATCAAAACCTTGGTTTTCTTCTGTTGTCGCTTCAATAGTCACACCCTCATTATTCGCAAACACATCTTGTTCTAAAAAGGCTGCTAACGATTGGTTCTCTTGCTGACGAATTAAGTAACTAGCTAACAATGCCATCCCCCAAGCGCCACCTTCTCCAGCGTTTTCTAAAACGGTAACTGGTGATTTAACAACCGAGGACAGAACTCTTTGAGCGACTTCTGGCGTTTTAAAAATCCCCCCATGTCCAACAATTTGTTCAATGACAACTTTTTCATTTAATAAAATATCCATACCCATTTTCATCGCACCAAAAGCACTAAAAATATGCATACGCATAAAGTTTGCCAAAGTAAAGCTGCTTTCTGGTGAGCGAACAAATAATGGACGACCTTCGGCAATTTTCGTAATATTTTCACCAGAATGATAACCATAAGACAATAAGCCACCTGCATCTAGATCAGCTTCAAAGGTGTGTAAGAATGTTTTTGTATACAATTCATCCATCGAGACGTTTGAACCAGTTACATCAATCACCTCTTTAAATAAACGCATCCAAGAATTGATTTCTGACGTGCAATTATTTGTATGAACCATCGCCACTAAATCACCCATTGGCGTCGTAACAAGATCAATTTCTGGATAAACTTGGTGTAAATCATGTTCTAAAACAATCATCGCAAAAGCCGAAGTTCCTGCTGAAACGTTCCCTGTCTTTTTAGCTACGCTATTTGTTGCAACCATACCCGTTCCAGCGTCACCTTCTGGAGGGCAAAAAGGAATACCACTTGCAAGGTTGCCTGAAGGATCGATTAATCTTGCCCCAGCTTCCGTTAAATATCCGGCATTTGCACCCGCTAATAAAATTTTAGGCAGAATTGCTTTTAAATTCCACGGAACTTGATATTCTGCTACTTGTTGATCAAATTTCTCAATCATTTCATAATTGTAGTCTTTTTTCTCAACATTAATTGGAAACATACCTGAAGCATCACCAATTCCGAGAACTTTTTCTCCTGTTAATTGCCAATGGACGTAACCCGCTAATGTGGTAAAAAAATCAATTTCTTGAATATGTGATTCTTTGTTTAACAACGCTTGGTACAAATGAGCTATGCTCCATCTTTGAGGAATATTATAAGAAAACAATTGTGTTAATATACGTTCAGCATCCTCTGTAATTCCGTTGCGCCATGTACGAAACGGTGTCAGTAACTGATCGTATTTATCAAAAGCTAAATAACCATGCATCATTGCCGAAAAACCAATCGAACCAATTGTTTTTAATTGAACATCATATTTATCATATACGTCGTCTACCATGCTACGATAGCTCTCTTGAACACCTTTCCAGACATCTTCTAACGAATACGTCCAGATACCATCAATGAGTTGATTCTCCCAATCATAATTTCCAGTTGCGATTGTTTGGAAATTATCCGTAATCAAGACAGTCTTAATACGAGTCGATCCTAGCTCAATTCCTAAGCTTGTTTTTCCCTGAATAATTTTCTCTTGTACATTTAACACAATTGCTCCTCCTATATTCTTAAATTATTTTTTTAACAGATTGTCCTTTAATTAACTTCGGTGTAAAATAATAACTTGCATTTTTTTCTTCATTAATATTTTTGATGATCGATTTCGCTGCCAATTCACCCATTTGTTCTTTAGGATGAGACAAACTAGTTAAATATATATCCCCAGAAATACGAATATTAGAATCATCATTTCCGACAATCGACAAATCTTGTGGAATTTTTATTCCTTTTAATTGTAATTCTTGAGCTAAAAGACTAGCTATTTCATCATTGTAGGCAATTACACCTGTAATATCCCCCATATTTTCTTCCAGATATACCATTATTTGTTCAACGACTTGATTTTTAGATTCCGTTGTATAGGTAATAATATCCCCCGGATAAAAGGCTAAGTTTTCTTCTTCAACCGCACGAATGAACCCTTTCATGCGATATTTCCCTTGTAAATCATCAATTTTTGTTACTAAAAGTAACCGTTTGTGACCATTTTCAATCAAATATTTTGTGCCTAGATATCCAGACTCCGTATCATCAACACAAAGATGTTGAACATCTAGCTCTTCATAAAAAGCATTAATCATTAAAAAGGGAATCCCTTTTTCTCTCAATTCAATATAGTAAGATAAGTTGGGATTGTATTGATTGCTTTTTGTAGGTTCAATGATAATACCATCGACTTGCTGATCTAACATTTGTTGTAAACATTCACGTTCTTTATCATGGTCGTTATTCGTTGTACCAAGTAACAACGCGTAACCTTGTTGACTAAGTTCTTTTTCAATCCCACGAATAATGGAAGGAAAAATGTAATCGGATAAATAGGTCATGATTACTCCGATTGTTTTTTGCCGTTTTGGTAATACTTCTGCAATTGTATTTGATACATATGTGCCTGATCCTTTTTCTTTACGGAGTAGCCCTTCATTGACAAGCACACCTATTGCCTGACGAACCGTATGACGGCTTAATTGGTATTCTTCTTGCAAAAGGTTTTCAGATGGAATGGCTTCGCCTATGCTATACTCTCCCCGCTGAATTTGCGCCCTCAACTTGTCTGCAAGTTGTATGTATTTAGACTTCATATTCTTAACTCCTTAAAGTTGTACGTACATATAATATAATTGACAGCCTCTGATTTGTCAACGTTTTCATAATAGTTTTCTATTCAAAAAAATAAGGAGATATGACCGCCGCCACATCCCCTTATCATTTATACCAACAATTGATTCGATAAAAATAATTCTTATTATATATCACTCTTTAAATCATACACTTATTTAATCATTCATTACTCTAACAATATCCGATTTAACAAGGTATGAAATTAAATAGGCCTCCTTCATAATCGTTTTGCCACGTTGTCAAATATGTGTTGCCGGAAAACACTTGTGTAAATACGCTGATTCCTCGGCATTTCTGAAATTGCTACTATTTCCCCCAAATCGTTTCAATCGATTCTTTAACTTCGACTTTAGTGCCCTCGAAGGTTTCTTCAATATATTTTTGAGCTTCTGGTGAGTGATAAAGTTCGCCTAGTTTTTGTAATGCAGTTTCGTTTTCCCGGCCCTCTTTGACAACAATCACATTAATTGTTGTGCGAATTGCCGTATTTGCTTCCTCATGAAAAATCGAATCTTTTAAGACATTTAAACCGCCCTCTAACGCAATGGTATTACTAATTAAGACGACATCTACGTCTGGTAAAATTCTTGGCCCTGTTAAATCATCAATTAAAGTGAATTTGAGCGATTTAGGATTTTCAATTATATCATCGGGTGTTCCAACCCCATCATCAAAATCCTCTTTCAACTTAATTAAACCGGCTGTTTCTAATAATCGTAATCCGCGAGTGGTGTTCGATGGATTGTCGGCTAACGCAATCGTTGTACCAGTTGCTATTTCATCAACAGATGCAAATTTCTCTGAATAGATTCCTAATGGTTCGACATACGTTGTCGCAATCGGTACTAATTTATCTGGACTCGATTCATTAAAACTTTCTAAATAACCAATCGACTGAAAGGCATTGGCATCGATATCACCATCAACCGTTGCAGCGTTAGTAATCGGTCCCCCCGTAATATTTTTCACTTCGATCTCGAGTCCTGCTTCTTTGGCAGCCTCTGATTTTGCAATAAAGTTCCAAATGTCCGCATCAGAGCCAACCGATCCAACAATCACCTTTTCGACTGATTGTTCTAAATCATCTGACTCTTTCACAGGTGTCTTAGCACTTGATGTTTTACCACAACCACTAATTACCGCAATACTCACTAACAATAGCAACCCATAACCAACTTTTTTATTTTTCATTTTCATTCTCCTTTGTTTAACTCATCGTCATACCGCCAGTCACATTGATACTTTGCCCTGTCATATAACTGGCTAGCGGACTTGCCAAAAACAAAACGACATTTGCGACATCTTGCGGTGTTCCTGTCCGACCGAGCGGTACTTGACTTTGATCTTCCGCTAGGACTTGTTCAGCACTCATCCCACGTAGTTCCCCACCCTCGACTCGCTCACGATGTTTCATTTCTGTTTCAATAATCCCTGGACAAACCGCGTTGACCAAAATATCTCTTGAAGCGACTTCAATTGCTAATGTTTTGGTCAATCCCAGTACTGCATGTTTAGATGCGACATAAGCGGACATCCCACGGTAACCATTTTTCCCAGCCTGAGAAGCAATTAAAATGACTCGACCGGCTTTTTGTTTTTTAACCATCAATTGGACAATGTGTTTACAGCTTAGATAAACTCCTCGAGCATTCACCGATTGAACGCGATCATAATCACTCGTTTGACTCTCAATTAAAAATCCCATCGTTGAAATACCCGCGACAGCGACAAGAATATCAGGAACCAACCGATATTCTTCTAATTGCTTAACCAGAGCAATCAGGCTATCCTCTTGTCCAATATCGACTCGAATATGTGATAAATTCTCAGAAATTTTGTGCAAACTTTCATTCGAATAAGCAATGTCAGCGGCTACCACCACAGCACCCTCTGCTAAAAATGTTTCAACAATAGCTGCTCCTATTCCTTGATTCGTGCCAATAACAAGGACAATTTTTGACTTCAAACTAGGAAAATACATTTACCCTACCACGCGGCGTTCAAATGCATCTTCACTAATCCCATCAGCTAATACGATTTTGGAATACTCTTTTGCACCAAAAAGCGAGTGATCACGATAATTTCCACAACTTTCGATCGACACTCCTTGGATGTCTTCAAATTTTGTTTCATAAGCAATAATATTTAAGACTTCTGTTAGAGCAACCGCAATCTCCCTAGCACTTGGTACGCCCCATGTAATTAAATGAAAACCTGTCCGACAACCAAATGGTGAGATATCAATAATCCCATTAATTCGATCACGTAATAAATCCGCTAATAAGTGTTCAAAAGTATGAACAACGCCGGTTGGTAATTCTTTTTCGTTTGGTTGTAAAAAACGAATATCATAATTCGCAATCACATCACCTTTTGTGCCTTTCTCTTCAGCAATTAGGCGTACGTACGGTGCCTTGACCTTTGTATGATCCAATGTAAAACTTTCAACTTCTGCCATATTTTTTTCTCCTCCAAAAATAGATTATAAAATAAAAAAACCGTCCCTTTGCCAAATTAAATTGACAAAGGGACGGATATTTTCCGTGTTACCACCCAAATTTATGCTATTTTTACAAATAACACCTCTACAGTTTCAAATAAAACCTGACAATATAACGGTTGCTCCCGTCCATAAAGCGTGAACCTTATGGAAAACTCTGAGTTCATCTTCACCATCTCTTTTGCTCCCCTTTTTCACCAACCAGAGGTCTCTAAAAACAAAATTGATTGCTACTCTTCTCATCAACGTTTCATATTAAATTAACCATACTTTAACGAATCATATTCTAATTGTCAAGAATTAAATCTGATTTATTCAAAAATTAATCTCACACCTACTACATATTCGCGCTCACTATTAGGTAATTTCCCCGCAAATGTTGCAAGGTTTTTCTGAATCATCTGGAATAATCCGGATTATTGTATGAGCCTTTCACTGCTTCGCCCATTCAAAACAAGATAACCCCCCCAACGTATTGGTCTATTGAGCCAATAATCGGGGGATCTCATTAATTATTTAATAACCATAAAACGTTCAGCGTCATCCATGAATTCTTTTTCACCAGCTGGTGCTTGGATTGAACCAAATGGCATTTGACCAGTTAATTTCCAATTAGCTGGAATGTTCCAAGTTGCTGTAACTTCTTCATCAATAATTGGATTGTAATGTTGTAAACTTGCACCAATATTTGCTTCAGCTAAAGCAACCCAAACTGCATGTTGTGCAATTCCAGTTGATTGATCAGACCAGATTGGGAAGTTTTCTGCATATAAAGAGAATTGTTCTTGTAAAGCTTTCACAACGTTGGTGTCTTCAAAGAATAAAATTGTACCTTTACCAGCTGCAAAACTTGCTAATTTTGCTTGTGTATTTGGGAATGCTTCTGCTGGTGTTAATGGTTTCAACGTATTTTCAACAATGTCCCATAATTTTGCATGTGCATCATCCATTAAGATCACTACACGAGAAGTTTGTGAGTTGAATGATGATGGACTAGCTTTGACAGCTGCTTTAATTAAATCTGTCACTGCTTCCTCAGAAATTGGTAAATCATTTCCTAATGCATAAATTGAGCGACGGTTTTCTAACATTGAAATAAAATTTGACATATTATTTTCTCCTTTAAGTAAACAAATATAGTTTGTGACCGAGCTTGCTTTTATCTCGAATTCGTAACAAATTATAAGTGATAATAAAAACATAGTCAAACAATCCGCTTAAATTAAAAACATAGCAAGAGACTACCCACCTAGTTCCCATATATCACAGGTATTTATTTTTGCCCGCGAAAATAGGAATGATTATAAATGTTAAAGTTTGTATCTTTTAATTCTTTCGCCGCATCCGCTAACCAATTTGTATTACGAATTAAGCCTCGCCCTACTGCGACTAAATCCGTTTGCTTCGTTTGTAATAGGAATTCACATAAACCTGGATCATCCAGCAAACCAACCGCTACAACCGGAATCGTTATCGCTTGTTTGAGCGCAGTCGCAAAAGGTACTTGATAACCTGGATGAAGAGCGATATTCGGTTTGATATCAAGTAAACCACCAGTTGATACGTCAATGCAATCAATCCCATCCGCTTCCAACCATTGAGCCAAGGTTTGCCACTGTTTCAAACTATTTTGTTCTGTTACGTAATCACTTAAGGATAAGCGAATCCACAATGATCCTTGATAAAACTGACGAATTTCAGTAATGATTTCCTTAACAAAACGATAACGATTTTTTAAACTCCCACCATATTCATCTTGACGTTGATTGGTCAGGGATGATAAAAACTGATTAATTAAATAACCATGAGCACCATGAATTTCAATCATATCAACGTCCGCTGCTATCGCCCGTTTTGTTGCCTCAATAAAATCTTTTTGTGTTTGTTTGATTGTCGCAATGGTCATTTCAGTCGGAATTTGGTATTCCTCATTAAATCGAATAGCACTCGGAGCAATCGCTTGAACGGCATCCTTAGCTTTTCTTCCTCCATGATTTAATTGAATCCCGACTGTCGCACCTAAAAAATGCAAACTAGCAACTAATTTCTTTAACTCTTGGGCTTGTTCCTCGTTCCATAAACCTAAATCTTGATTGGTCAAACGACCATCTGGATGAATCGCGGTCGCTTCAATAATAATTAAACCGACTTGACCAATTGCTCGGGCACCATAATGAGCGAAATGAAAAGGCGTCGCAACGCCATCTTCCTTTTGAACTTCATACATACACATTGGTGGCATCACTACCCGATTCTTTAAAGATAGCTGAGCCATTTCAACTGGCGATAATAATAATGACATCTAGACTCCTTCTTTCTTAATTTTAAGTCTACTGTACCAAAAAAGTCGATACTTTGCATGTCTCAGCTAAAGTTGAGTTCGTTGACCGAAAAAACGATGCGTGTTATTTTGAAAGCAAAAGTTATAAAATGGAGGAATTCATCATGAATTTTCATCAAGAACCGAATATTTTCGTCACCCAAGTTGAACTAAACGTCCACAATCTGACACATATGAAGGAATTTTATATACAAGTTTTAGGATTAAGGCCATTACAAGAAACAGCGACTAGCGTTTCCCTTTCAGCTGATGGTCAACACACACTTGTCACACTCGTTGAGCACGCTGATTTCTTACCTAAACCACGACGCTCCGCTGGAATGTACCACTTTGCTTTACTACTGCCACAGCGAGCAGATTTAGCTAATTTCGCGGCCCATTTACAAAAAATTGGCTATCCTTTTGGCGCCTCTGATCATGGGGTCAGTGAAGCAATCTATTTAAGTGATCTTGAAGGCAATGAAATTGAAATTTATACGGATCGTTCTCCGCAAGAGTGGACTTGGCAAAGTGAACTAGTTGAGATGACCATTGATCCTTTAGATTTCAATGATTTATTCAAACAACAAACAAAAGCTGGCTGGCAAGGAATGCCCTCTGACACTATCATGGGCCATCTGCATCTATATGCTTCTGAACTCGAACAAACGAAAGATTTTTATACGAAAGGATTAGGCTTTAACATCGTTAGTCGCTATGCCAATCAAGCACTCTTTTTGTCTACCGGCAACTATCATCATCACATCGCAATCAACACTTGGATGGGCGTTGGCGCACCAAAAGCTCAGCCCAATCAACTAGGGATGGCTTTTTATACCTTGCAATATCCTAATACCGCGTCACTTGAGCAAGCAAAGCAACAATTAGAGCAAATCGGTGCTCCCTTAGAAGAAATCAACGGTCTCACTATCACAACCGATCCATCTGGAATTCAGCTACATTTAACAACTCTATAATGAAAAAAATCCCCGATGTTGGTAGTCATCGGGGATTTTCTATAGTTCATAAACGTTTTGCATACTAGCATCAACATCAACAAAATAACGACTCATTTTATCAGGATCGTAATAAACAGTCACTTGATTATTTAAAAAAGGCAGTGGGTCAAAACGTAGTAAACGGCTTTTAAAAATGTATTGTTGACCACGCGCATCTCGATACGTACAAGTCAAATACATTTGATACTGCATATTTACTCGAATATTTGAAGGGGCAATGGCTAAGTTACTGGCAATAATTTGGCGTCCGCGATTTCGTAAATCTTGTTCTTTTCTTTTTTGGCGACTGTAAAAAATAAAAATCCCTAGCCCGATACCGATTAAAATCAGTGCTGGTAAACCAAAAGATAACAAAAAGACAAGACGGAATATTGACTCGTTTGTGATTGTGCCTGCCGTGTCAAAATCAATTGTGATAAACTGCATTCCAATCGCAACAGATAAAAAAATTAGTCCCATTCCCATTAACAAGATGCCGGTCCAACGAAGATTTAAATAAATACTTTTTCGCCGCATTACTCTCTCCTCCCAAACATTCTCTAGTTACTCATAGTTTACCACATTCCTTCAGATTTTAACGAGCCTCAACCTGTCAAACTATCATACAAGCTACTTTTTTGTTACACTTAAATTAACAAGTAAAAGGAGGTTCTCATGTCTACTAAAATTATTTACACCGCCATTATTTTACGTCCCAAACATCAAGAACGTTTACAGGCACTTGCCCCTACTTACGAATTTCGTAATGCGGAAAACCCACTCTCTGAAGCAGAAATCCCACAAGTCGAAATCATGCTCGGGTGGGACCCTAAAGTTGGAAATCAAATTTTAGCTTTAGAAAATCATTCCTTAAAATGGATTCAAGCCAATAGTGCGGGTGTCGATTATCTTGATTTAGCCGCACTTCATGAACAAGGCATTTTACTAAGCAATATGAGTGGGATTCATGCCATTCCAATTGCCGAGTCTGTTCTGGCGATGCTTTTAGCCCGTTATCGTGGCATTCAAGCATCGATTCGCTCCCAAGAAAAAAACGAATGGCTCGCCTTCGAGCATGTTCCTTATGATGAACTGAACGGTAAAAAAATGTTAATTATCGGTCCTGGAAAAATTGGCCAACGTTTGGCACTCATCGTTCAAGGGCTTGGTGTCAATGTTTCTGGCATGAGCCGTAGCGGTCGCCAATTGGAGCATTTTGACGTTGTTTATCGACAAGACACTTTACAGCAATATTTAGGCGATTTTGATATTATCGTTAATATTTTACCACTGACAAACGAAACGCATCATTACTATAACGAAACTTTCTTTAATCAAGTCAAACCTGGCGCAAGTTTTATCAACGTCGGTCGCGGCCCAAGTGTCGATACAGACGCTTTGATTCGTGCACTTGAAACTCAACAACTTGCCTTTGCCGGTCTCGATGTTTTTGAAGAAGAACCTTTAGCTGCTGACAGTCCTCTTTGGCAAATGGAAAATGTACTCATTACACCACATATTTCAGGATTAGTCCGCCATTTCCAAAAACTTATTAGTGAGATTTATTCCGAAAATTTAAAGAGTTACCTCGCTACACAAGATTTAGCACGTAACCAAGTTGATTTAACCTCAGGCTATTAAAAAAACGTTGTGCTGTATGTGTGTGGTTTTTACACTTTTCTATACAGCCAACGTTCTTTTTATATGTTTTGCCCCTGATAGGCGAGTCCTTCTAGAAGTTTCCAGAAAAATAGATACCAATCACAAGCGACATTATACTCATATGTGCTCCCAAAGTGGTTCCATCAATAATGTATAAGCTTTAAATCATTTCACTAAATAAATAGGTCTCAACTAGTTGGTAAGTTGCTTCAATCGAATCACGATGTGTCCGCTCATATGCGTGACTGGCTTCAATTCCTGCTCCAATTAGACCATGTTTCACATCAGCACCTGCGCGCATTGCCGCTGAAGCATCACTACCGTAAAACGGATAAATATCTAATTGATAAGGAATCTTATTGGCTTGGCACAGCGCAACAAAATGATTACGTAATCCTAAATGATAAGGACCTGATCCATCTTTCACACAAATAGAAACCGTGTACTCATCTGTTTGTTGATCATCGCCCATTGCACCCATATCAACTGCCACGTATTCGACAACTTTATCATCAATATTCGAATTGCCACCGTAACCAATCTCTTCATTATTTGAAAAAAGGAAATGTGTTGTATAAGGTAACGTTTGATTGTTGGCTTTGATTTTTTCTAAAAAGCTCAATAAAATCGCTGCACTGACTTTATCATCTAAATGACGTGATTTAATAAAGCCGCTATCCGTAATTTCTGTACGTGGATCAAAACTAATAAAGTCACCCACTTCAATCCCTAAAGCGCGTGTTTCTTCTGCGTTAGTTGTTTTTTCGTCTAAACGGATTTCCATATTGTCTTGATTGCGTTCTGCTGTCGCAGCATCTTTATAAACGTGGACACTTGTTTGACGCATTAAAATGGTACCAGTAATTTCTTTACCTGATTGCGTATGAATCGTACAATATTCGCCTTCAATGGCATTAAAAGTAAAGCCGCCAACTTTGTCTAATTTTAAACGACCATTCGGACGAATCCCGCGAACCATCGCACCTAATGTATCAATGTGTGCCGTAATAAAACGGTGCTCTTTTGTATTCTTACCAGGAACTGTCACAATTAAACTACCTTTACGATTTTCAGAAGGCTCGTAACCCATTGCTGTTAGTTTATTGGCTACATAATCAATAATTGTTCGCGTATAACCAGTTGGCGAAGGAATCAACGTCAATTCTTTTGTTAATTCTAATAAATTTTCCATAAAAACACTCCTCGAATTCTCTATTTCACGCCTTCTATTATAGCCGACTTCGAATCAGATGCCTATGTAAAACAAACAAGAAAAGCAAGGATTTTTTACAATTCCTTGCTTTCTTTCTATTTATTCCATTTGATTTCTTTTAGCTAAAATTTCTTGGCCACCCGTGACTTCAATAATGTTTCCTGTAATAAAATCAGATTGTTCTTCACATAAAAAAACAATCGTTCGTGCAAGATCTTCACCCGATCCAGAGCGCTTTTCTCCCTCAATCGACTGGTTTTTTGCCTCTTGAATCGTCATTTCTTTGAACGTGCCTTTTATATCGCCTGGACAAACCATATTTACGGTGATGCCATTGCCATTTTCCTCTAGCGCAACACTACGAGTCAATGAAGCTGCACCGCTTTTAGCGGCTGCATAGGCTGCCCGATAACGCCAAGCCGGAGCATTGCCGACCTTTTCGAATCCTAACATCACTATGCGCCCCCAATGATTTTTTGTCATTTCTGGCAAAATCGCTTGAAGTAAATAAAAGTAACTATTCAAATTGCCGTCCACCATCGCTTGCCATTCGCTCAACTGATAGTCACGTAACAACTTTTGTTCTTTAATAAAAGGGCCAGCATTATGGACTAAAATATCAATTCTGCCAAAAGTCGCCAAGGTTTGAGAGACTAACTTTTGAACGTCTGCATACCGACTAACATCAGCTTGGATAGCCAACGCTTGAACAGCGTATGTTTGTCTAATGAAGTCCGCCGTTTCTTCAGCGGATTTCTGACTATCCACATAATTAATCACGACATGATTTCCATCCTGTGCTAAAGCTAGCGCTGTTCGTTTGCCAATCCCTGTCGCACTTCCAGTAATTATCGCTACTTTTTGCTTCATCACTTTCCCTCCTAGTGTTCTTTTACTAGTGATAAAAATTCAGCACGTAAAGCCGGATCGGTTGTAAAAGCCCCACGCGTAGCCGACGTTAATGTCACGGCACTTGATTTTTTCACGCCACGGCTGCACATACATAAGTGCTTTGCCTCAACCACAACCATCACGCCGACCGGTGCTAAGACCTCTTCTAATGCTTCCGCAATTTGGGTAGTTAAACGTTCTTGAACTTGAAAACGACGCGCATAACCTTCAACCATTCGTGCAATCTTTGATAATCCAGTAATTTTTTCACCTGGAAAATAACCCACATGCGCCACCCCGAAAAAAGGTGCCAAGTGATGTTCGCACATCGAATAAAACTCAATATCTTTCACTAAAACGAGTTCTTGGTAAGGCACATCAAACGTCTTTTCTAAATGTTGTTTTGGATCTTCTCGATAGCCTTCGGTGTATTCTAAAAGGGCTTTTGTCATGCGATAGGGTGTTTCTAGTACACCTTCACACTTGGCATCATCGCCACAGACCGTCATCAAACCTTGTAAAGCTTGTTCAAAAGCTACAACTTTATCTAATTTGTCAGTCATTTTCTCAGAATCTTTTTGAATAAAGGGAAAATATGCCTGTAATAATTGTTTCTCTTTATCGTAATCGTTTACATTTCGACTCATTTCTCTCGACCTCTTCGTTTTATTATTTAATTAAAAATACGATTTTCTTTTTATTATAGAACGAAATACTGCATTCACAAAGAAATGCGCCTTTCAATCGCTTTACGTGCCAAAAATTCACTTGAACAGTATACTTAAAAGTAGTACGGACACTTCATTTTTTTTATTATTAATTAAGGAGTTGATTAAAATGGCCCATGGTGTTGTCATAGTTGGCGCCTCAGTTGCTGGTTATAATGTTGCAAAAGAATTACGGGCAAAAGGTTACGAGGAAAAAATTACATTGATTAGTAAACAAACAAGTCTCCCTTACGACCT
>DXBN01000256.1 GCA_019116505.1 Candidatus Enterococcus avicola
AGTATTGGATGTACTTATTTATGCAGAGCCAGCAAATAAAGTATTTACGCAAGGGTTTGCAGCAGGAATAGCAAATATTGTGACGGTGGCAGTTATCGGGACGATTTTATTATCTGCTTATGCACAAACACGTAACAAGAGTGATAGTTTATCAAAAGAGTAGAATCTTTTTCATGTAAAGAAGGAGTCAAAGGATGAACCGAGCAGTGATAGAGTTCAAATCGTATACATTTAAATATCGCAGCCAAAAAGAACCAACCCTCTATGATATTAATCTGACTATTCGAAAAGGCGAGAAGGTAGTCATTGTGGGTCCTTCTGGATCTGGTAAAAGCACGCTAGCCCATTGTATCAATGGGCTAGTACCTTTTGCGTATCGCGGAGAAAGCAGTGGTTCCTGTCAAATTAATGGCAAAGAAACGAGCGAGCTGGATATTTTTCAATTATCTAAAATGGTAGGAACCGTTTTGCAAGACTTAGACGGACAATTTATTGGTCTATCGGTTGGAGAAGATATTGCTTTTGCTTTGGAAAATGATGTCGTTCCACAAAAATTGATGCATGAACGAGTAGCGGAAGTCGCAGAATTAGTAAAAATCGATGAGTATTTAGGTGCGTCCATTCACCAGCTTTCTGGAGGCCAAAAACAGCGGGTTTCACTAGCTGGGGTATTGGTGAATGACGTCGATATTTTATTATTTGATGAACCATTAGCGAATTTGGATCCTGCAACCGGTAAACATGCGATTGATTTAATTGATCAGCTACAAAAACAAACTAATAAGACTACGGTAATAATTGAGCATCGTTTAGAAGATGTGCTTTACCGTGATGTCGACCGGATCATTGTAATGAATGACGGACGCATTATAGCGGATGCAGCACCTGATGAATTGCTTTCAAGTAAAGTTCTTTCAACAACTTATTTACGAGAACCCCTGTATTTAAAGGCTTTAGAATACGCAGGCATACCAATCACACCCGATATTCATCCCGAACATATTGAACACCTCAACCTGTCTAGTCAAAATCAAGAACAGCTGAAGCATTGGTATCAACAAGTGGGACGGCCGCAAAATAAAGTATACCCAGAGCCGGTGTTGGAATTGGAGAAGGTATCCTTTCATTATCCAAACATCCCCAATACCTTAAACGAAATCTCTTTTACCTTACATAAAGGCGAAATGGTTAGTATCGTTGGGAAAAATGGAGCTGGAAAATCAACCTTGTCAAAATTAATCTGTGGGTTCGAGCGCCATCAATTGGGGGAAATTTATTACCAAGCTCGAGATATCAGTAAAGATACCATTACTAAGCGAGCGGAAGCAATTGGTTTGGTTATGCAAAATCCCAATCAAATGATTTCAAAGCATTTGATTTTTGATGAAGTTGCTTTTGGATTGCAACTAAGAAATGTACCAGAGGAAGAAATCCGTGAGCGAGTGGAGAAGACCTTGAAAATTTGCGGTTTGTATCCATTTCGTAATTGGCCGATTTCGGCACTGAGCTTTGGTCAAAAGAAACGGGTTACGATTGCGGCGGTCCTTGTCTTAGAGCCGAAAGTGTTGATTTTAGATGAACCGACGGCTGGTCAAGATTACCGACATTATACGGAAATCATGTCTTTTTTAAGAGAGTTAAATCAACGCGGGGTGACCATTCTAATGATTACCCATGATATGCACTTGATGCTGGAGTATACGCCTCGAACGTTAGTGATTGGCGAAGGGCAGTTACTGGCAGACACTTCAGCTGTAGAAGTTTTGGCAAATCCGGAATTAGTGGATAAGGCAAACTTGACCACGACATCCTTATATCGTTTAGCAGAAAAAGTGGGGATTGCTGATTCACAAGACTTTGTTTCAACCTTTATTCGTTATGACAAGGAGGTGCGCAGATCATGGCAGTAGAAATGTTAGCATATATTGAACGTCGATCGCCTGTTCATGCCCTATCGGGAGCCACAAAGTTGATTGTGTTCCTTTTATTTTCAACCGCAGCCATGTTGACCTATGATACGCGCGTATTGGTTGCCTTGTTGTTAATTAGTTTGATTATTTTTTCAATTTCAAAAATTAAAATTCATGAAATTGGTTTTGTTTTACTATTTATTCTGGCATTTTTGTTGTTAAACAATGTTGCGATTTATTTATTTTCACCGCAAGAAGGAGTACAAATTTATGGGTCGAGTCACGAACTTTTTCATATTTGGGGCAGGTATAATGTGACGTCAGAGCAGTTATTTTATCAATTAAATGTGACCTTAAAATACTTTGTCGTGATTCCGGTGGCATTGTTGTTTATTGTAACGACACATCCCAGTGAATTTGCAGCATCGCTGAATAAGATTGGAGTAAACTATAAAATCGCCTACTCTGTTTCATTGGCACTGCGTTATATTCCGGACATTCAGCGAGATTTCCACAGTATTTCGCAGTCGCAACAGGCAAGAGGAGTTGATATTTCTCGAAATGAAAAACTTAGCAAAAGAATTAAAAATATTTCAGCTATCATTTTCCCATTGATTTTATCCAGCTTGGATCGAATCGAAGTCATCAGTAATGCAATGGAGTTACGTGGTTTTGGTAAAAATAAAAAACGCAGCTGGTATAGTGAAAAAAAAGCTACGAAAAAAGATATCATTACAATTGTTGTAGCAGTCATTATTTTTCTAGTGAGTCTATGGGT
>DXBN01000257.1 GCA_019116505.1 Candidatus Enterococcus avicola
GAAGCAGCAAAAAACTAAAAAAAGGTGCAATTAGCGCTGTCAGTACGCCCCCTAATAAAGGAATTTCAAAAAAATAAAACATTAAAATTGGGCTAGCTAAAAAGCTAACTTCGAGACTATATAAAAAAGAATTCTTTTGCTGTTCTTGACTCAATAAAATAATTAAAGCTAACAGAATCGAAAGAACACCAGATGTTTGAATCAACGATTTGGGTTCAATCAATAGTAAAAGAAAAAGCATTAAAGCAAAACGATCAAGTGCAGACCAATGAACCTGTTTTGCTCTAAAGACAAATTGAATCAGGTACATCAGCATCCCTCGCCAAATACTCAAACCTTGACCAAATAAGATAACCGAAAAAAACATTAGTAGAATAAACGGCCCAGAAAATTCTTCTATGGTTAAGAGACTGCGTCGGAATAAATAGAAACACCAACCGAAAAAAATCGAAATATGCATTCCGGAAATACTAAATAGATGTAAAATCCCGCTACTCGAGTACGCTTTTCGTATCTCTTGAAATTCTTGATCACGATAACCTAGTAATAACGCCTTAATATACGTTGCTGTTTTGCCAAAGAAAGTTGTTTCTACCCAATCAATCGCTTGAGCACGTATTTTCCTCCCTGAAAATCGGTAATTTTCGTCCTTCTTTGCTAAAATCTTCTCAATTTGAAACGTGCCAATTTTATTATTTGAAAATTCGTACCAAGCACGATCAAAACCATGCTTGTTTCGGGCGGATTGACTGTTTTTATATTTTCCTTGCACCCGAATAACTTTTTGCCAATTCGTTCGTTTCTGCCATTCAATAACTTCTTCTGTATTTTTCACAGCATATTGCGCATAGATATTTCCTTGCTTTGTCTTTCCTTCAAGTGTCACAAAATCGTTGTTCAATTTTATCGTATCCGGATAAATTGTCAGCTCTATAGTTATTTCTTGATTAGTGATAGGCTGCTCTTCAATTCTGATATAAAAATTCACCAAAAATAAAAAAGCTACAAAAAAACTAAGTAACCCCAGAGTTACCTGTTTTTTGTAGCAAATAGTGATAAAAAAATAACTAGCAATAAAGAGCAATATCATTTGTTGTAAAATAACTGCGTAAAGCAGGCTTGTAGCGATCAGAATTGGAAAGATCAGTTGGTTTTTCCAACGTTTATCCATTAAGATCCTCTAGGCGACCGAACGAAAGCTTTTCAAAGTATTCAGCATCTAGCTTGACTTGGTGAACATCAACACCAACTTGTTCGATTAACGCCTTCGCATACTCATTGTTTCGGTAATCGTTTAAATAATGGATTTTTTTAATTCCTGCTTGAAGGATGGACTTTGTACATTGTAAACAAGGAAAATGTGTCACATAAATTTCGGCATTATCAGTTGAAACACCTAGACGAGAACATTGTAATAAGGCATTGATTTCCGCGTGAATCGTACGAACACAGTGTCCATCGACAATATAGCAACCTTCATCAATACAATGATGATCACCACTAACAGAACCGTTATAACCACCAGCGATAATGCGTTTATCTTTAACTAATGTCGCACCTACTTCTAATCGTGTACAAGTACTTCTTAAGGATAACAATACAGCTTGAGCCATAAAATATTGGTCCCAAGGAATTCTTTTATCAATACGGATTGGTTCTGGATTCATCTCTATCATTTAGCGCTCCTTCTGATTGTTTTTATTGGTTACAGTCATCCTAGCAGAAAAAAATAAAAATTCCAACTGGTTTTGACAAAAGTCTCAAGTAATATGAAGATCATAAATCTGCCACTTTTGAACGATTCAAATTTCAAGGAACAATCAAGGCGCTTCTTATTAATAACTACGTCTTTTTAAAAGAGTATTTTTATTTAACATAAAAAAGACTGCAACATAAACTACAGTCCTCTTTAGCTTGTATGAACTTTTATTGGTTAATATCTCTACTGTTAACGACTTGAATTCGATAGAATAAATCTAGCTCGCCGGTTCAGTTCAGTAAAATTTGATTGTTATTTAACTGGCGCTTTTATTTTAGTTTGACTAATTTGTTTGGCCAGTTGTTTTATTTTCATGAGCTGTTCTTTATTTATAACCGATTGTCGGCCATATAACTGAGCCTCGTATATTTTCGTTACATCAATAAACTTTTGATTAAAACTTGGAATAACTTGTTCAACTTGGTAAGCATACTCAATTAATGACTGATTGTTTTGCCTTTTTACGACAGGCTCAAACTGTTTTAATAAGTAGGGATAAGCTGCTTCAAATGGTTGTTTTTTCCATCGAAGTAATAAAATTGTTATGAGATACACACGCCACTTATGAAGATAAAAAGTTCCGAAGGCTAAGAACAAAATCGCTATTGCCCCTATCAATCGCCCAAACAGTTGTAACGATACTCGTTCATTGTTCTGTTCTGCTTGGACAACGGTATCGCTTGATTCAGCTTCTTCTACAATAGACGCGGTTTCATTCGTTGAGTCCACTTGTTCTTCTGTAAAGCTTTGTTCTGTACTTTCTGACGTTAGATTCGTTGTCTCTACTGTTTCATCCTCTTCTTCTTGTAAAGGTTGAGAAAATGAAGGTGTCGGTTCAAATGGTAGCCAACCATAGCCCTCGAAATAAACTTCAACCCAGGAATGGGCGTCGTTGTTGCGAATAGCATAACGGATTCGGTCTTCTTCAACCGCCATTGGATCACCAGAGGCAAACCCTTTTACCCAGCGTGCTGGAATCCCAATTGAACGCAACATGACTGTCATAGCCGACGAAAAATGGTCACAATACCCCACGTGTGACTCAAAGAGGAAATGCGCCACAAAATCTTGCTCTGGATCGGGATAGAGCGCATCGACTTTCGAATAACGGAATAAATCATCTGTTTTCAAGTAGCTCTCAATCGCTTGAACTTTTTGAATCAATGTTTCTTGTTCGGCTACTAAACTTTCAGTCAATGATTGCACAGTCATTGGTAAAGAATCTGGTAATTGTAAGTAGTTAACTGGTCCTTTGGGAATACTCAATGGAACACTCGCCAAATCACTCAATGAATAATCTAAATCTTGCCAGTTCATCAAAACAGAAGCCGCTTCAAGTGATTCTGATGCATCAATTCGGTCTGAATCAATCGAATGAGACAAACCAATTTGCTCATTTGTTTGTAAATTGATTTCGACTAATCCATAAGGAATCGGCAAATAGGTGCCTTGATAAGCAATTTTAACTGCTATTTCTTCTGGTAGAGTTAGCTGTTGCTTGCTTTCAAATGTCGCATAAGTCATTTGATTCACTGATTGATTGGACACCGCTCTTTCTCTTTGACTCGTTTGCCAACCACTACCCGTGTATAAACTCTTACTTTCAACCCGCCAATAATGCCCTTTCGTTTGTAGAGCTTCAAAAACAATTTGATTATCATCAAAAATGGGTCCTCCTAATTGTTCATCATTTTCACTAAATCCTGTTCGTGTAGCTTGTGGTAAGTCTTGTTTTTGAATCAAGTGATAAACGCCTTTGTCATTTAACCAATTTCGAAAATGACTCGTTTGAGACAAAATCGCACGTTGCGCATCTTCTTTCGGTAAATAGACTGCGCTAACTGCAAGGATAACTAATAGAAAGATTATCGGGAAAAAACTTCGATGGGGGACATTTTGTTTTTGCTGATTCAAATAAAAGTGTTGCAGTAAACCGACTGCTAAGACCAACAGGATTGGTAAATAAAAGTTTTGTGAGTTATAAATCGCTAAAATCAATAAGTAGCCTACTAAAAATAAAGCACTAAGCCAAACTTGTTTAAACTCAACCAGTAATTCGATTAAGATTAAAATTGTAAACAGCAGTAAAACAGCGGCCATTTCATGAGGTAAAAAATTAGCGCGCCCACTAACAAATATTTGAGAAACTTCTTGTAACTTAGCATAAAAATTCGCTAGCCATGGAAAAAATTTCGTCTCAGACATGGGGATTAAAATATAGAGTCCTCCAAGAGAACTGATTAAATAAACGGGATAGCGCAGAATTTTATAAGGAATGAGTAAGGCCGTTAGACTAAGCATTCCGACACTAATAAAACCAACCCATTTTTGTTCAAAGTTATAAATCGTTAAAAATTGATAAAAAGTCACCGAAAAAGCCCAATAGGACGTTACGGTCAGGAAAAGTTTCTTTTGAATTCTAGAGAACATCTTTAGGCTCACCTCCACTCATGACTTGTTCATAAGGAATTAGGTGAAAACGTTTCGCTTGAAAAAGTGTTGCTAGCTCATCGGTGACCTTTGGGACAAAAATACAAATATTTTCATTTTCACGATAAGGAATCATTGGTAAATCATTTAATGGTTGAACACTTGCAAAGTCAACCAGCGATTCAATCTGATAACTAGTGGTTCCTTCCCCCATCAGCATAAATCTTGCTTGTGTTGGATATTCTAGAAAAATTGTATAAAAAAGGCTCAACATTTCCTCAAAATAAATACTTTCAATTCCATAAAAAACTAGCAACCATTTACTTGGTTCGTCATTTTCATATTCACGAGTCATTAATGTCTGCATCCGGCTAGAAGTTTTCCAGTCAATTTGCTTAATCGATTCCCCTTCACGATATTGACGATAGTTTTTTAAAGTAAACGTGGGCTCGCCATAAGCTTTTTTAGACATCAGATGTTCAATGATTGCGATGCCTTGATCGACAAAAGAATGGCGTGATGGAAGGACCACCCACTCAACTGGCATCGTCATCTGAATTGTTCTAGGAAAGCAATGTAAAAAATCGTGTGTTTCAAATAAAACATTTTGACTTTCGATCAGCCCTCTATTTATCGGCTGCCACGCCACTTTAAGCTTTTTTTCTTGCCACAAATAATTACTTAGTTGTTTTGTATGGCGAATTTCAGAAAAAGAAACATTTAGTCTATGAAAATAAAGTGGCATTTTATATAAACTGTTGATTAACAACTCAATCGTCACAAACTCATCGACAGCTAAGCGCAATGGTTTTGGACTCCTCACTTGAAGTAAACGTAATGGCGTAATCAGCGACAGTATTTCAAGTAATAGGATTAAACTTAGGAACCAAAATAGTATCCAACCTGTTTGATTTGTAAAAATAATAGCATATAAAAAACTGATTACATAAAAGAGGATTAAGAGACTTAGCTTTAGAATTGGTTTTAAATATTTCACGTGTTACCTCCTAATCGGGACAGGAACGCTACTTAAAATGTCTTCAATAATCGCTTGATATTCTTTATGATTAGCTCTGGCGTATTTAAAATGAAGGCGGTGCCCAAATACTGCCGGTAAAATCATCTGTAAATCTTTCGGTGTGACAAATGTTCGCCCTTGCGTCATAGCAAAGGCTTTTGCTCCACGGATAAAAGCAATACTTCCCCGCGGACTAATCCCCAGCGCAATACTCGGATGTTGACGCGTTTTTTGAATCAGTGCCAAGGCATATTTTCCGACGACTTCATCAACGTAAACGTCATCGACTTGTTCTTTTAAACGGATAAGTTCTTGTTCGTCCATCACTCTAGAAATAACTTTTGATTCAATTGTCTTATTGAGCATCAATTGCAGTTCATCTTCTTCAGAAGGATAGCCAATTGCTAATTTAAATAAAAAACGATCGAGTTGTGCTTCGGGTAAAGGATAGGTCCCTTCATATTCAATCGGGTTTTGTGTTGCTAATACAAAAAAATTATCAGACAAACGATAGGTTTCGCCATCAATGGTTACTGACTTTTCAGACATCGCTTCTAATAAGGCTGCTTGCGTTCGTGGCGTTGTTCGATTAATTTCATCGGCTAATAAAACATCGGTAAAAATTGGTCCTTGGCGAAATTCAAATTGATTGGTTTGACTATTTAAGATCGAAACACCTAAAATATCACTTGGCAGTAAGTCAGGTGTGAATTGAACTCGAGAAAAACGCCCATGTATCGCTTCAGCTAATGCTTTAACGAGCATTGTTTTTCCGACACCGGGAACATCTTCAAACAAGACATGTCCACCAGCTAGTAATGCAGCAACGGTCAATTGAATAACTGTCCGTTTGCCTAAAATGACCTTTTCAACTTCATCAATTAGTTTAGTAATACTAATTAAATTTTCCTCACTCAAAGCGATCCCTCCTACGAGCTATTATTTAGTTATATCCTATCCTATCATACCCACTCAATTTAAACGAAGATATTTTATTTAAAACGGCTTAAATAATAAAAACTTACAAGAAGTCCAATGGTCTCGTAAGTTTTATAATTAATGATTAAATTACGATGGAATCTTTTAATTTTTCAAATGTTTTTT
>DXBN01000258.1 GCA_019116505.1 Candidatus Enterococcus avicola
TCGCTCGGTTTGAGCCCAGCCGTAATAAAACGAAGTAACAGCCAAATCAGTTTTGGCAAAATGACGTATCCCCACCAATTGATGCGTTTAATCTTGGTGGAACAGATTTACCGGGCAATGCGAATCAATCACGGGGAACCGTATCATAAATGATGCGGTTTTTTTGGTGGGGATTTTTAGATATCCTGGATGATTTTTAGTAAAACTAGTAAGTTTAAATTCAACTAATGCTAGTATTTAATAGGCGAAAGTAAAAATAGTTGATAATATGACAACCGGTTGACATCCGATGTAAGCCGTTGTATAATTCATTTGCTGGCGAAAGCGATGCCAATATGACAACCGATTGATATATCGGCATCAATCAGGAAGGAGTACGATTTTTATGAGTAAAGAGAAAAGTCCGTTGAAAATTTTGAAGAACCAGTCTTACTTGCAAAGTTCCTTTACAATGTTGTTGTTTTTTGCTTCTTGGGGGATTTGGTGGAGTTTCTTTCAACTGTGGTTGACGTCAGAAAATGGTTTGGGATTAAGTGGAACAGAAGTGGGAACCATTTTCTCAGTGAACTCTGTAGTGAGCTTAATATTAATGTTTCTATACGGCACGATCCAAGACAAATTATTTATAAAACGCACATTGCTAATATTTAATGCTGTTTTGGCCACACTAATTGCGCCATTTTTCATCTACATTTATACGCCACTGATTGAAAACCATTTCATGATTGGTGCTTGGGTCGGAGCGATTCTTTTATCAGCTGCTTATTTATCAGCCGTAGGAGTACTGGAAGCGACAACTGAGCGTTTTTCTCGTGTTTTTGGCTTTGCTTATGGTCAGTCGCGAGCTTGGGGGTCTTTTGGTTATGCAGTCTCTGCGTTAGTGGCCGGGTTTATATTTGTAAAAAATCCCCAACTAAATTTTTGGGGTGGATCCATTCTTGGTCTTGCGCTTTTGTTAAATTTAATCTTTTGGCGGCCAAAAGAAGAACGTGATGCTGTGGAAGCAATTAAAGAGTTGAAGACAGAAGACGCTACGCCTAAAGTCAAAGACATGGTGAATCTAATAAAGATTCCAATGTTATGGCAAATGATCTTTTTTGTGATGTTTTCCTGGACCTTTTATACAGTATTTGATCAACAGATGTTTCCAAATTTCTATACCGGACTTTTTGCGACAGCTGCGATTGGGGAGCAAACGTATGGTACCTTGAATAGTATCCAAGTATTTGTGGAAGCACTTATGCTAGGCGTTGTGCCAATTGTGATGAAAAAAATTGGGGTAAGAAACACTTTGCTACTTGGAACAGCTATTATGTTTGTGAGAATTGGGTTGTGCGGATTTGCAACCAATCCGCTTCAAGTATCCGCCATAAAAATGTTGCATTCATTAGAAGTACCCCTGTTCACATTATCCATTTTTCGTTATTTCACCTTACATTTTGACACAAAACTATCCGCCACGCTTTACATGATTGGCTTTCAAATAGCCGCTCAAATTGGCCAAGTTATTTTGTCAACGCCTCTTGGTATTTTACGAGATAGTATGGGCTATAGCACGACTTTTCATATTATTTCATTAATTGTTTTAGTGACTTGGATTTATGGGTTCTTTGTAATCCAGAAAGATGACAAACTTGTGTGTGGGCAACCATTAGAAGCATAAAATAAAAGGAGAATTTGTATGAAGCAGACAATTGAAGTAAAGAATCAACGTTATCGTTTAGGTTACCATATTACAGCGCCAGCAGGTTGGATTAATGATCCTAATGGCTTTTGCTACTTTAAAGGCTACTATCATATTTTTTATCAGCATCATCCTTATTCGGCTGATTGGGGACCGATGCATTGGGGACACGCGAGAAGTCATGACTTAGTACATTGGGAAACATTGCCAATTGCCTTGGCGCCAGATTCTCCAGCAGATGAAGATGGTTGTTTTTCTGGTAGTGCAATTGTTAAAGACGACGTTCTGTATTTGGTATATACGGGGCATCACTATTATGGAGATAATGATCCCGATCATTTTTGGCAAAATCAAAACTTGGCTTATAGTACAGATGGCATCCATTTTACTAAATATGAAAACAATCCTATTATTTCTCATGCCCCTAGTGATAATACGCATCATTTCCGGGATCCAAAGGTTTGGCAAAAAGATGGAACCTATTATATGGTGCTAGGTAGTCAAAATGAAGATGGATTGGGCCGAGTAATTACGTATTCCTCGCAAGATTTAAAAACCTGGGATTACCTTGGCGAAATGACAAAAGCTAAATCGGCAACCACGGAAGGCTTTATGTGGGAGTGCCCAGATTTCTTTTCCTTACGTGATGGGGAAGAGGAGAAAGACGTTCTTTTATTTTCCCCTCAAGGAATCACACCTGTTGAGCATCAGTATCTTAATCTTTTTCAAACGGGGTATTTAGTTGGTGAATATCAATATGAGACAAATACTTTCAAACATGGTTCCTTTCATGAATTAGACTTCGGACATGATTTCTATGCAACTCAAACAACTTTAGCGCCAGATGGTAGACGCCTTGTTTTTGGCTGGATGGATATGTGGGAAAGTGAATTTCCTGAAAAAGAGGATGGTTGGGCAGGAGCATTGACATTACCTCGAGAATTGATTCTAAGTAATGATTGCTTATTAATGAAGCCAGCGAAAGAACTAGAAAAATTACGAGTTAAGCAACTGGCATCCTGGAGTAGTGAAGTTCAAGAAACCGCAATTTTGTGTGAAAATGAGCGCCAAGCAGAAATCCTCGTTACGCTTGACCAAGCAGCTGATTGTCAACTTACCTTTAAGGATAGTAAAAATGCAACGCTTGTGGAACTGCGTTATCAAAAAGAGGGGAATCAATTAATTTTAACGAGAGAAAATGAGGATCCTCGCTATGCACAGTTAACGGGTGGTCTTAAGGAGATCCAACTCTTTATCGATACCAGCTCTGTTGAAATTTTCCTGAATCAAGGGACGGCTGTTTTTACAGAACGTTTCTATAGTGAGGATGCTCCAAAAGTTTCCTTAGAATTGGAAAAAGCAGTTACTTTAAAAAATGAAGCCTATCGTTTAGAGGCTTAAGCAATAGGTTTAAGTATCAGGAGGATTATATGCTAGTAGGAAGTATTGAAGCTGGGGGCACAAAATTTGTTTGTGCCGTTGGAGACGAAGACTACCGTGTAAAAAATCAAATCACTATTCCAACGACTACACCAGATGAAACCTTGGCAGCCGTTATCGAGTATTTTCAAGCTTTTGATATTGCTGCTCTAGGAATTGCTTCATTTGGTCCGATCGAAATTCGGAAAAATGCTCGCAACTATGGCTTTATTACCAATACGCCAAAAAGCGGTTGGCAGAACACTGACGTAGTTGGACGGATACAAGAAGCATTTTCGATTCCTATTTCTTGGACTACGGATGTCAATGGCTCGGCCTATGGGGAATACGTGCTGTCAACCTTATACAATGAGCACATTTCATCATTGGTTTATTATACTGTCGGCACAGGTGTTGGAGCTGGAGCAGTAATTGAAGGAAGCTTTCTAGGGACAGAAGGCCATCCGGAAATGGGACATACTTTTGTGAAGCGGCATCCCCATGATGCTGACTTTGCAGGTATCTGTCCGTTTCATAAAGATTGTTTGGAAGGATTGGTTTCGGGGCCTACCTTTGAAGCACGCTTGCATCAAAAAGGCGAGCATGTTACCCAGGAGAATCCGGTTTGGGATATTTTAGCTTATTATCTCGCCCAAGCAGTTATGCAAACGACGATGATTGTGCGCCCTGATAAGATTGTATTTGGTGGCAGTGTAGTTAGCGAAGGGTTGTTAGCCAAAATCAGAGAGCAATTTGCGGTGATGCAGAATAATTATCTACAACTACCGCTGCTAGAACAATACCTTACGCGACCACATGCCACAAATAACGGATCCGCGACAGTAGGAAACTTTGCCTTAGGATTACGTGAATTACAAAGATAAGCCATTATACAAAAACGATTCTTTGACCTGTTGAGCAGTTTTTGCGATAACAAGGTCAAAGGATTTTTTTGTCTAAACCCTCGAATTTAGTATATAATCGAATCATTGAGTATTTCCTATATAACGAACTGGAAAACAGCAACAAAGTGCCAGCGTGTGTTAGGAAAGCAAATCAGTGGGAGGTTTTTTGATGGAACCGAAGCTAGAGGACGTAGCAAAATTAGCGAATGTTTCGAAGACTACGGTTTCTCGTGTTTTGAATAATCGAGGGTATCTGAGTCAAAAAACAATTGACCGTGTTTACCAGGCTATGAAGGAATTAAATTATCAGCCAAATGCGGTAGCTCGGCAGCTATACAAGAAGCAAACCGATATTATTGGTCTGTTGTTTCCAACCGTAGCCAATCCTTTTTTCGGTGAATTAACGGAAGAGTTAGAGAAACGATTGTATGACGAGGGCTACAAAGTAATTGTCGGTAACTCGATGAATAACGCCAAAAAAGAAGCGGATTATTTGAATCAATTGCTGTCTAAGCAAGTTGATGGCTTAATTGTTGGCACACATAATCAAGGCATTGAAGAATACAAATACGAAAAACTGCCCATTGTTGCGATTGATCGAAATGTCAACAAGGACATCCCTATTATTGAGTCCGATAATTACCACGGGGGCGTATTGGCAACAAAACGTTTATTGGCAAGCGGTGCGCGGAAAATTGTGCACACGAACGGGCCAGCTAGTTTAGAGACACCTGCTAAAAAACGCAGAATTGCATACGAGGATACCATGAAAGAGCATCATTTGACACCAATTACAGTGGAAATTGATTTTAATATTTCCTACGACGAGAAAAAAGCTGTTTTTCATCAATTATTTGAGGATTATCCTGATGTGGAGGCCATCTTTGCTTCTAATGATGTGGATGCTGCACTAATTATGCAAATCGCTTCTGAGCAAGGTCGCCGAGTGCCGGAAGACTTACTGGTTATTGGTTATGATGGAACGAAAATCATCCAAAATATTTTCCCGAACTTAACTACGATTGTTCAACCAATCGAGCAGATGGCGATGACCGCAATCGATGTTCTTCAAAAACGTCTGAAAAATGAGCCTACAGATCATGAATATCTCTTGCCTGTCTCACTAAAAGAAGGAACGTCTGGTTGATAATGAAAAAGAAGTCTTTGAAAGAGTTTCTATTTGGTGACATTATCCTATAAACATCTAGTTTAAAACATGAAGCCCAATTTAGTTGTCGGATGATTGGGCTGTTTGATTATCTATAAACATGGAAGCGATCAGTTCATAAAAAATTGCTAAATTACAATCGTCCTTGCCTTGTGAATGGTGTTGAAAAAAATGTCTCTAAGTAATGAACTACGTCAATGGTTTAACCATCAAGAGGAGCGTTTTCCTCTTTTTAAAGAAAAATATCTTGCAGAACTTTCAAATAATTACTCTTAGTAAAGCAGTTATTAGCTTTTTGAAAGAAATTATGAAAGAAGAAGATTTAATTTTAATCTATGGTGTAAAAAATGAGCACTTTAATCAAGCGGTGGTTCTAAAGGAATGGCTCGAACAACAGCTGGGTTAGCGCATTGATTACTTGTAAGTATAGCTTAATAAGAGCTGCCCAAAGGATACGAAAACGGGTGAGTAAACAATCTGATGAAATAATTGAAGTTAGATTAAATATTTTTTTGGACAATATAAAGGAGAAAAGAAGAATGATTAGACTAGAGAAATCCTAAGAGGAAAGATTGACCAAGCCATCGTTTTTTTGCTATACTTCTCGACACACTTTCATGAATAAGGATGGTTTTATGACGCTTTATCAAAAAATGCAGTTGAATCCAGCTGTTCTTCGTCAACACATTCGGGAATCTTTTGCGCAGGAGAAAAAGCAGTATATCATTGCGCTTGTTTTGCGGAGTGTTCTCTTATTGCTATTTGCAATTGCCTATATCTCGATTTTTACGAGTCTCTTTGGTCAAAAGAATAGTTATGTTGGCGTAGGCAGTCTGTG
>DXBN01000259.1 GCA_019116505.1 Candidatus Enterococcus avicola
TACTGACATATTGAATTTTCGAGCTTCTTCGTTGATTGTTTCAATCGTTTCTAAATAAAAAGGATTTCCTAAACGTTCTTTTGTATTTAAAGGTGGTAAAACAACACCGATTGCACTCGCGGTTTTCTTACCTAAATTGCGGGCGGCTAAATTTGGGATATAACCGAGTTCATCCATAACTTTGCGAACTTTTCGTTTCGTCTCTTCTGAGATACTTGGGTGATTGTTAATGACTCTCGAAACGGTAGAAGTTGCAACCCCTGCCTTTTTTGCGACATCCTTTACAGTGATGCTCATGTATCTTCACTCCTTTACCCTTAACGAAAATTATCGTATCATAAGACATTAAACAATACTAGTAAACTATTGAAAAACCTTCATTTACCATGATAAATGAAGGTTTTTTTGTTACTTTAGGTCGATAGTGGCAGTATCGCTTAAAGTGATTTTTTCTTGATAAACGTTTAGTTCCAATGTTTCACCTTTTAATAAAGTAAAGGTCACAGTTTCAGCATTCACTTTAACAAACAAGAGGCGGCCACGATAATTGATATGGAAAGCGTAGGCATTCCATGCTTTTGGTAAGAATGGAGCAAAACTTAACGTTTGGTTCGCTGTTTTCATTTGGGCAAAGCCTTGAACAATACCTAACCAACTACCGGTCATTGAGGTAATATGTAATCCGTCTTCTGTATCATTATTGTAGTTATCTAAGTCTAAGCGTGCGGTACGTTCATACATCTCTAACGCTTTATCTTCCATTCCAAGTTCAGCTGCTAAAATCGCATGGATACTTGGTGAAAGCGAAGACTCATGAACCGTCATTGGCTCATAAAACTCATAGTTCGCTCGTTTTTCTTCGAAGCTGAATTGTTCATTAAAGAAATAAATTCCTTGTAGCACGTCTGCTTGTTTGATAAAGCAAGAACGTAAGATATGATCCCATGACCAATTTTGGTTAATTGGTAAGTGAATCGGATCAAGTTCAGCAACGGGCATTAATTCTTTGTCTAAGAAAGTATCGTGTTGTACGAAAATCCCTAATTCTTCGTCAACAGGGAAGTACATGTTGTCGATAATATCTTGCCAATGAGCTTGTTCTTCAGCCGAAATTTGAATAGTTGCTTCTTTTTCAAACTTCAAGTAATTTTCAAGCGTGTAGCGTAAAACCCAAACCGCAATGATATTTGTGTACCAGTTATTATTGACGTTGTTTTCGTATTCGTTTGGACCAGTAACACCATGAATCATGTATTTTTGTTGGCGTTTTGAGAAATGAACGCGGTCAGCCCAGAAACGAGCAATTTCTGCTAAAACTTCTAAACCTTCTTTTTGTAAATAACTTTCATCACCAGTGTAATTCGTATAATTATAAATCGCATAAGCAATCGCACCATTACGGTGAATTTCTTCAAAGGTAATTTCCCACTCGTTATGACACTCAATCCCAGTAAAAGTCACCATTGGATAAAGCGCACCTTTTAATCCTTGTTGACGGGCATTATGTTGTGCTTGGGGAAGTTGGTTATGACGATATTTTAATAAGTTTTTCGTTACATCTGGTTCAGCTAAAGCTAAATAAAGTGGTACGGCATAAGCTTCGGTATCCCAATACGTTGCACCACCATATTTTTCACCAGTAAAGCCTTTTGGACCGATATTTAAGCGCTCATCGTCGCCGTAATAAGTTGCAAACAACTGGAATAAATTAAAACGAATCCCTTGTTGCGCAGCGTCGTCACCTTCGATTAAAACATCAGCAAGTTCCCAACGTTTTTTCCAAGCTAATACATGTTCTTCTTTTAAAGAAAGGTAATCTTGACCAAAGTCAGTGAATAACTGCTCGATTTGGGCAACTTGTTTTTCTTCCGGAACATCACGACTCGTTAAAACAATGACTTGTTTTTCTAATGTGATACTTTCATTGGTTGTTAAATGGAAATTAAATGTTTGTTCGACAGTTAAAGGTTCGTGACGGGCACTGTCTGACACGTGATTGTGCTTCATTCCTGTTGTTACCACAAATTGTTCGATATCAAAATTATTTGGCACAGTTTGCGTTGTTAAATGACTAAATTCGTTGGTGGCACTTTGATTTCTTGCTTGCCAGAACATTTCGTCGTAGTTACTATCTTCGTTATGAATATTGTTATCTAATTTTGAAACAAGACGAATGTTGGCTTCACCAGCTAAAACAGTCGCAGTCACTTGAATCATCGCCAATTCTTTTTTGACGATACTTAAGAAGCGTTCAAATTTAAAAGCAACAGTAGCACCAGCTAATGTAACAGTGAATTTTCTTGTTAGTAGGCCTTTTTCCATATCCAATTCTAAGTAAAAATCTTCTGGTTTAACAGTTGCCAAATCAACTTTTTCATCATTGATAAAAAGGTCCATTGCAATAAAGTTAACGGCATTGATGACTTTACCAAAATACTCTGGATAACCATTTTTCCACCAACCAACACGTGTTTTGTCAGGATACCAAACACCAGCTAAATAAGTTCCAAGATGATGATCACCTGAGTAACTTTCCTCAAAATTTCCCCGCATGCCCATATAGCCATTACCAATACTTGTTAGGGATTCTTGCAGACGACGGTTCTCGATGTCTAATTGATCGGTTTTAATTTTCCAAGGATCTATTTCGAATAAGCGTTGAATCGATTTCATAATGAGACCTCCAAATAATTGTTTTTGTTAATAACATCATATACGCAATCGGTTGCGCGGTCAAGCGTAATTATTGCAGAAAGTGAAAGCGTGGTATACTTAAAAAGAATTATTTATTCCGTGCAAAGATAAAATGGCTAAAGGTGTGAGTTTGTCGATGGATCAAATACTGCAACAAGCAATCATTAAAATCAATCAGAGTTATAAAATACCGAGTAAAATCGTAGCTGGGAAACCATTACATGGCGGCACAGTCAGTCGTGTTTGGTTATTAACAGATGAAAAACAGTATCAATATGTGTTGAAACAAAATGTGGAAGTTAATGAAGAAGTTTTTTATTTGAAGTCCTATCAATCGATTGATTTACTACCAAATGTTTTATTTTTTGATCGCAAGCAACAATTTTATGTGTATGAATATGTATCTGGCAGTATTCAAAAATCCATAAGGAATAAGCAAGCGATGTTAATGAAACTTGTTCGTAAATTGTGGGCACAGGCGGTGGTCGTTACACCAACAAAGTGGGGCTGGGCAAGTCAACCATTGAATGATTGGTCAGCATTTTTATTAGCTGAAATTAATGAAGCAAAACCAATTAACGATCAAATTTTATCGCAAGAATCTTACACGGTAGTGGCTCAATTGACAAAGGATCAGCGACACCAAACACAGGCTTATTTATTACATGGTGATTGTGGGATTCACAATTTATTACAAATCGACAATCAAGTCGTGGCGGTAATTGATCCACAAACATTATACGGCGATCGTTTGTTTGAATTAGTCGCAACCTTTTGCTCATCACCAGAACAATTAACCGAAGAAACATTGAGACCGGCCGTCGAATTGCTACTGGGGGAGTACCCAAAAGAAGAAGTTGTCGAGGGCGTTTTAATTGGTTTGTATTTAAGAATGTATCGTTGTTACTGGCACCATCGAGAAGACTTACCTCAATATTTACTTGCTTGGGATGACTGGCTGAAAAAGTATCAGGTAAATTAGAAAGAAAAGAAGATAAAAGGAAGGAACGTAAGAATGAAAATTTTAACGTTAAATTGCCATAGTTGGCTAGAAGAAAATAAAGAAGTAAAATTTCAACAGCTCGTTGATAAAATTATTGAAGAAGACTTTGATGTGATTGCTTTGCAAGAAGTCAATCAAACACAAGGGGAAGAAGCAGGGATTTTAGATGAATGGTATTGTTTTAATAATGACACATGGCCAATCTTACGCGATAACTTTGCCCTCGCATTATCGGAAGCTTTGCTAGTGGAGGACAAAGAATATTATTGGACTTGGGGATTTAGTCATTTATCATACGGTCGTTTTGAAGAAGGACTGGCCTTATTTTCAAAAGAACCATTATTAGCAACCGTTACTCAAGTGTCAGAATGTAGTGATACTGCTGATGCGCGTCGTCGAATTTTAGTTAGTGGTGTGACAGAAACAAACGGAGAATTAGTGACAGTTGGAAGTATCCATCATTCATGGTGGGCCAATGATGCCTTTAAAATCGAATGGCAAGGAATGGAAAAAGCCTTAATGGATAATCAAAACCCATTAATTTTAGCAGGCGATTTTAACCAAATTGCCGGTACAGTCGGACATGAACTCGTATTGAATAGTCCACTTAAATTAAAGGATAGTTTTGAAATCGCCGAAACAACTGTTGGCGAAGCAACGATTGAAGGACCAATCGATGGTTGGAACGATCACGAAGGATCCTTGAGAATTGATTACGTCTTTGTCAGCGAAGGTATTCAAGTTAAAAATCATACCGTCACTTTTGATGGCGTTCATGCACCGTTAGTCAGCGACCATTATGGCATCATGGTTGAATTAGAGTTAATAAAAGTCAGTGTTTAGGAAAGAGTAATAAGTATAAAGATTAGGAAGTGTTATGAATGAGTAAAGTTAAAAAAGGGATTCTTATAGTTACTGTTTTAGCTGTCGCTGGATATTTCTTAATTTACTTTATGTTAAGTCAACAAAGTAGTAGTATAGGGACGATTACTGAGATTAATCAAGAACGCATCACCATTTTAACTGACAAATACAAAGAAGAAAATAGTGAGAAAATACAAGGTGATTTGGCTTTTAGATGGGAACAAGCTGCTGAATATCAAGTGGGAGATCGTATTAAAATTTACATGAAGGACCCTATTTTAACAAGTTTTCCTGGTCAAGCAACGGTCACAGAAATTAAAAAATAGATGAAGAAAAAAATAAAGATTGCTACCGATTGAAAATCGATGAAGAAAATCTTATTCAGTTAACACCCCCCTGAATCAAAGACCTGCCTCATACAAGTCTTTGATTCAGGGGTTATCTAATACTTAGTGTTGATGATAAACTATCATAGTTTTTTTCAGTCAAGGAATTCAATTTTTTTGAATATCACTATTGCGATAGTCTCATCTGTAAAAAGGTGTGATAACCCGTTAAGTGCTTTAGCCCCTAACTAGAGCTTGAAGCTTTCGAGCTGAGAGACCATAGGATCGGAGTGGTCTCGTAGCATCCGCCTACAAGGATATTTTTCGTAGAGGAGCGGGAGGCTAGGACCCTGTTGTTTATAGGGAACAAAAAATCGGCAGAGGTTTTTCTCTACCGAATCTGAATACTATTTTTATTTTTGGTCCATCAGCACTAACGGACGAGCAAGCTTCGTTTTTTATCGTTCACCGTATTTTTTATCTAAAGCTAAATTTAATAGGCGAGTGGCTAAATGGGCGTTGCGAGCTAAGATTGGTCCATGGAAATAAGAACCAAAGACGTTGCGGTAAATCACGCCTTCACCTTGATCATCGCCATTGTTGCCATGACCTTCAACGACTGTACCGAGTGGACGCTCATTTTCTCCTAGGAAAGTGCGGCCGTTATGATTTTCAAATCCAACATAGGTTTCGTTAAAATCTTCATTGAATATTTTAACATTGCCAATGAATCGATGATTGTCCTGGCGAATTGTGTAGTGATCAAGCGCACTAATTCCAGGAATTCGATCACCATCTGCCGTCTCATAATAATGTCCTAATAATTGGTAGCCACCGCAAATCGCTAACATGACACCATCATTTTCGATATATTTAACAAGTTCATCGCGTTTGCTTTTTAAATCAGCAGAAACAATCTTTTGTTCATAATCTTGTCCGCCACCAAAAAAGACAAAGTCATAATCTGAAGCTTGGAAGGGTTCATAAATACTGACGATTGAAATCTCAAAATCGATATTCATTTTTTTAGCTAAGTAATTTAAAACGAGTAAATTACCGTTATCACCATAAGTATTTAGTAGATTTCCATAGAGGTGGGCAACACGTAGTTGGCGTTTTTCCATCTTAGTTGCCTCCTTTCAAGATGCCTTGTTCGGTTAATTTTTGACGTAATTGTAAAACGGCTGTATAAGTAGCTAAGATATATACATTTTCTGTTGGTAATTCAGGAATTTTTTTAATCACATCGTTTAATGATGCCAATTCCGTAATCCTGTCTTCAGCGATTCCTGCAACTTGTAGACGGAAAGTCATGTCTTGACGACGGTCGCCACCAGTTAAAACTTGTGGAATGTCACGTTTCGTTAGATTTTCGTAAGAACCGTCCCAAATCCAGCTAATATCAATTCCATCTGCATAGTTGGCGTTGAGTAAACAAACGAGCGAAAATTCTTCGGGAGATAAGTTCATTGTATCAATCACTTGGTTTAAGCCAACAGGATTTTTAACGAGTACAAGTGTACATTTTTTATCACCAATCTGAATGACTTCTTGGCGTCCAAAGATTTTTTCATCGTAACCGAGACCATGACGAATTTGGTCAGCTGAAAGTCCGTAATGTTCACCAACAGCAGCTGCAGTTAAGGCGTTGTAGACATTGTAAAGGCCCCCAACTTCAATTTTATAATCATGCTGATCAGTCGTAAATTCAGAAGAAACATTCGTCATCTGGCCAAGGTGAGTTAAACGGTAATCCAGTTCAGGTCGTTTAAAATCACAATATGGACAGTAATACTTCCCAAGATTCGCATAGGTAATCATTTGATAATGTAAAATATGTTGGCAGTGAGGACATAAGATGCCATCCGTATTTGGATGAGCCATCTGTTCTTCATCGGGTAAATGATCAAAGCCATAATAGATTCGTGGATTAGGAGTCTCTTTTGAGTTGAAAATCGGTGAATCACCATTAGCCAAAATAGTCGCTTCTGGTGCATGGGCCGCTCCGTCTAAAATCATTTGATAGGTCGTATAAATTTCACCATAGCGATCCATTTGGTCGCGGAAAATATTGGTGAAAACGAAAAGCTTCGGTTTGATATAGGTTGTGACTTTGGCTAAGCTAGCCTCATCAATTTCTAAAACAGCAAATTTCTTCTGTCCTTTTTTCGTTTTCGCACTTAAAAAAGTTGAAACAATCCCTTGGACCATATTAGCTCCTGTTGGATTGGTCAAAACATTATCGAATTTTTGCTGTAAAATTTTAACAATTAATGCAGTTGTCAATGTTTTACCATTTGTTCCGGTGACAACAATCACTTCGTAGTCTTTTGCTAAATGGTCAAGAATTTTAGGGTCAAGTTCTAAAGCGATTTTCCCCGGATAGCTCGATCCACCCTTGAAAAATGTCTTTAAGACCCACTGTGCTGTTTTGCCGACCGATGCCGCAAAATAATGTCTGATATTCATTTGAAACCTCCAGTATATTGGGAAAGGTTAAAAACCATCCAAATTCAATTAATCATACCATATTCGAGCGAAAAGATAAAAAAGCTTTTACATAATTTAAATAAAAAAACGCAAATAAAGGGGATGTGGCATTCGTCACATCCCCTAAATCATTAGCCGATAATAATTTTTTCTGTTGGGTACTCATAGCCAAGGTCACGTGTTTCTTTTGGTACGAATAATAGCAAGGTATAAAGCATACCAATTCTTCCGATAAACATAAGCATGCCGATAACTAATTTACCAAAATTTGATAAATCAGCAGTAATGCCAAGAGACATACCCGTCGTTCCAAAAGCTGAGGCGACTTCCACGATAATCGAAATTAGCGAGAAATCTTCTGTGGCAGTCAAGATAATGACACTACTAAAACACATGGCTAAGGAAAGCATGAAAACGATAATGGCTTTTTGTACATCGTTGTTATCGATTTGTCGGCCAAAAACATTGACTCTTGATTCACTTTTCAAGAAAGAGAATAAATATAGACCGATAATCATGACCGTTGTTGTCCGCACACCACCACCGACGGAACTTGGACTACAGCCAATAAACATCAACATCGAAAAAATCAGCAAGGTCGTTGTTTGAAAGTCGCTAATGTCATGAATTTGTAGCCCAGCATTTCTCGTAGTTGCAGAGTAGAACATACTTGTTATCAACGTTTCAGAAAAAGAACTATTTTGGAACATATAGTTTTTTTCGAGTAAGAAGATGACAATCGTTCCGCCAATAAATAAAATGACAAAAGATGAGACCGAGATTTTTGTAAACAGTGAAAAACGAAAAGGCAATTGATGTAAGTCCTTTTTCTTTATTTTTTGTAGAAACCAAGAGCGAAAATCCATAATAACTGGAAAACCGATACCACCGATAAAAATTAAGAACATGATGGCCAATAGGAATCCAACGTTTTCGGCGTAAGGGACAATTGAATGGCCGGTAACGTCAAATCCAGAGTTGGTTACAGCTGAAATTGCTTGGTAAAACCCGTTGAAAAAAGCATCAAACCAATTACCATAAAAACCTTTAACTTTAAAATGAATCCCAAAAATAATGCCACCAATAATTTGAAAACTAATTAGAATTAAAAAGGTTGTGCGAATCAAATTAACAATTCCACTCAGTCGAGGTTGATTCATATCGGTCATAATGAGTTGTCGTTGCTTTAATGAAATTTTACGATTGGACACGATAAAGAAAAAAGTAGAAATCATCATAATACCGAGACCGCCAATTTGGAATAAAATTGAGAGTAAGACGACGCCGTTTTGATTGAAGACTTCATTAATTGGAAAAGTTGAGAGTCCCGTCACACTAATCGTACTGACAGCCATAAAGAGTAAATCAATAAAAGACGCCTCGCTGCCTGATTGCCGAAAAATAGGTAAGTAAAAAAGGCCTAATGCCACGATTGTCATCACAATATAATAACTGACAATAATTTGAATTGAAGATATTCGCTGATAAAAGAATAGACGATTTCGCCTGAAAAATAAGCGGATTTTTCGTTCCAAAGTCATGAATGTTCCTCCTAGAAAGATTGATATTATTGTTAGTATAACAAATTTTGAAACAGAAAAGGTCTAGAAAGAGCGATTCAATAAAAAGATTATCAATTACAATTGATCGTTAAAGCTTAGAATCAAAAGCTATGATTACAAACCAGTTACTTAAAGGGAGCGTATAAGATTTTTTATATGAGGCTTAGAATGAGTATGTAGTAATACTGCCGATTTATAAAGATATTCCCTAAGTAGACTTTTATTGAACCTCTCATGACTGAAGTCACGAGATTCTTAGGAACAGAACATACTTGCAAGCGTATTTCTTTACTCACAGAGGTTTCTCTTGTTTACTAAGCTATCCCCGTAGTTCCTACGGTTCTAT
>DXBN01000260.1 GCA_019116505.1 Candidatus Enterococcus avicola
TTGCTGCTGAGAAACTTCGAGTGTTGTTTCCAAACTCATTTTCCCCTATTCGTTGAACTCTAGCACTTTTGGATTGTCCCCCAAGTAGATACGTCATTGGAGGTATAGCGGGCAACTGCGGCTCCTGTAAAGACTCTTGAACACGTGGTTTTTCAGCTTGGGTATCCAATTGTTTTTCTTCTTTAAATGATGACATCACATCCGCCACTTGATCAATGGAGGCTAAAACCTCTTCTGACGATTCTAAATTTTCATTAGTTATTTGGGTTTCAGCAAACGCCTCTTCTGGAAATAGGCCAATTTGTTTATTGGTTTTGTCGTAAACATCGTAATAAGTTTTACCATTAAAATGATGGTAAGCCCCTTTTACTCGGACTTCTTCACCAATAAAATCATTAGTAGTCCCTTTTATTCCCCATAAAAAATCAGAAAAAATTGAGATATCCGATTGGTTAACCGTTTTAGTCCCAACTAATGATTGCATGAATCCTTCACTTTTATCTTTTGTTAGAGTAACGCTAGAGGCATTAATATAACCTGATTCCTCTCCTTGATTTGATTCGAGACAATAAAATGTTTCAATACCTTTACTGTACGATTTTTTAATAAAGAACGTTTGATTTAAGCGAACTTTTTCTTCGTCTTCTACTGGCGTGTGATCTTCCAGTGATTTTACAACCCGAAAATGCTCGTATGTTATTGTTCCATACTGATTAATTTCCTTTTCTCGATAAATTGTACTAGCAAAAACATCCTGTTCTACTATTTTAATCGATGAAGGAGTAATTGAAAATAACACAATAATAATTGACAGATAAAAAATTTGTCTCGCTAGGATAGAAGCTTTTTTATTCACTATTATTCATTCCCTAATTTTATTAACAACTCATCCATTATACATTATTATCTAAAAAAAAACTCATTCATCAAAAAATGAATAAGTTTTTTTCTCTTATTCTGCTTCTTCAGAGAATTGACTGTTATATAGATTCGCATAGAAACCATCTTTAGCTAATAATTCTAAATGGTTTCCTTGCTCAATGATTGAACCTTTGTCCATCACTAAGATTAGATCCGCATCGCGAATGGTTGATAATCGATGGGCAATTACAAAGCTTGTGCGATTTTCCATTACTTTATCCATCGCTTTTTGAATCAAGGCTTCGAGACGTGTATCAACAGAACTTGTCGCTTCATCTAAGATTAAAATTTTCGGATCAGAAATGACTGCACGAGCAATCGTCAGCAATTGTTTTTGACCAAGAGAAACATTATCACCTTCTGAGTTAATCATCATGTCATAACCGTCTGGCATTGTCCGAATGAAATGGTTAACGTTGGCTGTTTTCGCCGCATCGACCACTTCATATTCCGTAGCATCCAATTTCCCAAAACGAATATTATCAGCAATTGTCCCTTCATAAAGCCAAGCATCTTGTAAAACCATCCCAAACAATGAACGTACATCACTACGATGCATTTTTTTCGTATCAATGCCATCAATTTTAATTGCTCCTTGATTGACATCATAAAAACGCATTAACAAGTTAATTAAAGTCGTTTTGCCTGCACCTGTTGGGCCAACAATCGCAACGGTCTGTCCCGCTTTTACAGTAAAATTCAAGTTCTCAATTAATGGTTTGTCAGGCGAATAAGAAAAGGCAACATTCTCAAAAGTTACTTCGCCACGTACCGTTTCTGGCAACGAAAGATTGAATTCATTTTGTGTTTCTTCTCGTTCATCTAAAATTTCAAAAACACGTTTGGCAGAAGCCGATGCACTTTGTAGCACAGCAGAAAGTTGGGTAATATTTCCCATTGGTTGACTAACTTGCCACACGTATTGAATGAATGCTTGTAATTGACCAACAACGATTGCCCCACTAATAACATAAAAACCACCGACAACCGCAACCATAATATAAGCTAAATAGGCCGTTAAGGAAACAAGTGGCATCATTAACCCTGAGATGAATGCTGCGCGGAATCCATAGTATTGCAATTTGTGGTTCGTTTGTTTAAAGCCTTCTAAAGCCTCTTTCTCACGTCCATACACTTTTAAAACACTAAAACCAGTCATTGTTTCTTGAACATAGCCGTTTAGTTCCCCTAAAGCATTTTGCATATTATTGAAATAAGATTGTGATTTTGACACAACAATTTTTGAAATAATCAATGACGCTGGAATCATGATAACCGCTAAAAGTGCCATCGTGGAATTAATGTAAAACATCATTCCGACAGCAATCACGATACTCAAGACCGCATTGAAAATACCAATCATTGCTTGTTGCATTGCCCCACCGACAGCATCGACGTCATTCGTCACACGTGAAAGCACATTCCCTTGTTTATTCTTATCAAAATAAGAGACCGGCAAGCGATTAATTTTTGCTTCAATGTCATGACGCAAATCTTTCATTGCTGACTGTACGACGTTTGTAATTAAAATTCCGGCGAATAATTGTGAAACACCATAGCCCAAACCAACGATAAAAATCCAAACGAGCGTCTTTTTTATGTATTCAAAATTTAATGGTTGACCTTCAGCTAAGTTTTTAGCCACTTCAGTCGTTGGTAGACCAGACACATACGGTAATAGGCCATTAAAAATAACTGTTCCCAAAGTGAATAAAATGACAAACGTAAAACCAACTTTATATGGTTTTAGGTAACTTAAAACACGTTTCAAAGAAGAAATATTTTTCATTTTGCTAATTCCTCCTCTGATAATTGTGATGCGGCAATGTCATAATAAATTGGACAATTTGCTAATAATTCTTTATGTTTACCAATTCCAACAACATTACCTTCATTTAGAACAATAATCTTATCGGCATCCATAATTGTTCCAACACGTTGGGCCACAATTAAAGTCGTTGATTCCGTTGTTTCTTTCGATAAGCGTTCACGCAAGCGAGCATCAGTTGCATAATCGAGTGCTGAGAAACTATCATCAAAAATAAAGATTTCAGGTTGACGGATAATGGCACGCGCGATGGCTAGACGTTGTTTTTGTCCACCTGAGAAGTTCGCTCCACCTTCTGATACTTGTGTGTTGACCCCTTCTGATAGTT
>DXBN01000261.1 GCA_019116505.1 Candidatus Enterococcus avicola
ATTCCACTTTTTTTCATTGGAATCGCTATTTAAAACATTTGAAAGCGTTATATCCAACGTTTTATCAATCAAATTGATAAGAGATAATTTCTTTTTCTCCGGCTTTTCTTCCCACATAGGCTTGCGGTGTCGTCACTGCTTGAATTTGGATTTCAACGGATCCTTGAATTTCTTCAAACAACGATTCAATTTGTTTGCCGACAAATTGGGTCAAACTATCAATTTCTGTTTGACTAAAATATTTAGAATCCAGATTGATAACTAGTGACTCAACTTCTTTATCGAGATAATGCGCTTTACCAGTCACACCGACTACTTGTGGAAAGGCTTTTTGCAAACTCGATTTAAATGTTTGAAAGACTTTTGCCAAACCTTGTTCCGTCGCCAGGTTTGATTGGCCGCTTAAAACCGGTAAGGTAATATATGCTTCTTCCACCTCGTCGAAAAGATCCACGGCCTTTTCCCCGTCTTTGCTAACGGCTGAATAAATATAATGGCCTCCATTAATATCCGTACTCTTGGCTTGTTCAAAGATTCCAATGACAATTGGTACTTTTTCTAGGCTGGGCATTTTACGGACTCGACTCAAGACTCCGTTGACTGTTTTCCGAACTTGTTTCATAAATACTTCTTGTGATATCGGTGTCGTTGAATTCGCCTCTTCATCGTAACGCGTAAAAGATAATCCTAGACTTAAGCCACTTAATGATTCTCCATCTTCTTTAAAAAAATCGTATTCAATCGCTTGTTGAAAAACAAGGGGTATTTCTTTATTTTCAGCATTTAAGCCTTCTGGATTTTCTTTGGATTCTCTTCCTAACCATTTCAAGACCGTTTCTTCATTTAAGACGCTACCTTCATGGAAGTAATAAACATCTGTTGGAAAAGTAGCTTTAGAAAGTTTCAACAAGCCCGCTTCAAAGTTTTTTTGATTATATCCTACTGAGGTACCACCAGCAGTCAAACCACGAATCGAACTCGTTTGATACGAACCATCCTTCAAGACACCTTGATAAACACCATGATCGACTCGGCCAGTTGTAACGGTTTGGTTTGCTGCTTGTTCATCTCGAATCGGTTTGATTTCTTTTTCTAAACTACCGCAACTAGCTAACAAAAAGAAACTAGTTGCAAGTACTAGTAAGTGTCCTTGTTTTTTCATTGACTACTCTCCATCTTTTTCTTCGACGTTTGCGACGAACTCTTCCTCAGTCCAGACCTCTATTCCTAGACTTTGGGCTTTGGTCAGTTTACTACCTGCCTCTTCACCTGCAATCACCAAATCCGTTTTTTTCGAAACGCTACCTGTGACTTTCCCACCTTGATTTTCAATCAATGCTTTTGCATCTTCACGATTAAAATGCGAAAGTTTTCCAGTTAGGACGACTGTTTTATCTTTAAAAATAGACGTCACTTCTGCCAATTCTGCGGTTGTTTTTCCAAGATAAGCCAAATTCACGCCGGCAGCTTGAAATTCAAGTAACAACTCTTTGACTTCCTTATGTTCAAAATAATTAACGACACTGTCTGCGATAGTTTCCCCAATTGAAAAAATACTCGAAATCTCTTCTTTCTGGGCTAAACTAAGCGTTGGAATATCACCAAAATGTTCCATTAAAATTTTAGCCGCTTTGGCACCAACATGACGAATACCTAAACCAAAGAGTAATCGCTCGGCTGAATTGCCTTTACTTCCTTCAATCGCTGTTAAGAAATTGTTGGCCGATTTTTCTTTAATTTTATCCAAACTTAAAAAATCTGCTTCCGTTAACAAATATAAATCAGCAACATCTTTCACTAATTCTTTATCATATAATTGTGCAAGAACTTTTGGTCCAAGCCCCTCAATGTTCATCGCATTACGTGAAACGAAGTGATTCAATCCTTCTTTCATTTGTGCCGGACACTTAGGATTGATACAACGTAGGGCAACTTCTTCTTCTAAATGAACCAATTCACTCGCACAGACTGGACAATGAGTTGGGATTGGATAAGGCACACTGTCTTTTGAACGCTTGTCAACTAGCACATAAGCGACTTCAGGAATAATGTCGCCGGCTTTATAGATAACTACTTGATCATTTAAGCGAATATCTTTTAATTCAATAAAATCACGATTATGTAAACTCGCACGGCTAACAGTTGTTCCTGCAACTTTAACCGGAGTCATTACTGCTGTTGGTGTCACAACCCCTGTTCGGCCAATCGTCCACTCAATGTCTTCAACGGTCGTTTCAACTTCTTCAGGTGGAAATTTATAAGCGATTGCCCAACGTGGAGCTCTCACAGTAAAACCTAACTTGTCTTGTTGCACAAACTCGTTAACTTTAATAACCACGCCATCAATCTCATAAGGTAAATCACTACGTTTTTGCTGGAATTCTTGAATATAAGCCCATACTTCCTCAATATTTTGACATAAACGATATTCAGGGTTGATTTTAAATCCTAATTCTTCTAATTCGCCTAGGGCATCGATTTGATTGGTTACATGTAACATTCCTGCATCCGCCACGGTATATAAAAAACTGCTTAGGTTTCGCTTAGCCGTGATACTCGAATCGAGTTGACGAACACTACCGGCAGCTGCGTTACGAGGATTAGCGAAGACATCTTGTCCTGCTTCTTCTCGTTCTTGATTTAATTTAAGAAAAGACTGCTTTGGCATATAACATTCACCACGAACTTCCATTGAGTATGGCTGTTTTAACTGTAAAGGAATTGAGCGAATTGTTTTAAGATTTTCAGTAATATTTTCACCGATTGTCCCATCCCCACGTGTAGCGCCGCGGACAAATTTACCTTCTTCATAGCGTAGAGAAATCGACAAACCGTCAATTTTCAACTCACACGTATAAGAAACGGCGTGCCCCAATGCTCTTTCAACTCGTTGATTAAAAGCTGCTAAATCAGCTTGATTAAAGGCATCATTCAAACTAAATAATGGAATTTCATGATTGACCTTTTCAAAGCCAGGTGAAATAATGCCCCCCACACGTTGGGTTGGAGAGTCCGCCGCAATCAACATCGGATATTTTGCTTCTAATTCGGTTAATTCTGCATATAGACGATCGTAAACGAAATCTTCGACAGTTGGTTTATCTTGTACATAATACTCATGAGCGTAACGATTAAGCTCTTCGATTAATTCCTTCATTCTTTGTTGTGGTTCCATAGTAATCGCCTCCTACATTTATTCTTTTTATTCGATTTTTTCAATGGGTGCAAAAGCTGCTAAGAGTCGTTTCACACCTTGTTGTGGAAAAGCAATAAATAATTCTGTATCCTGACCACTACTAATCAGCTTAACGACGGTTCCTTGGCCCCATTTTTTATGATTAACTTTATCTCCGATTGACCAATCACTTGCGTGCGCACCAGTCATTTGCTTATTAGAAACAGCTGATCTTGTCGGTTGATGATAGACCGGCTTCATGACTTGTGGGCTAACATAACCTTGATTTGTTGCTGCCGGACGACTTGATGTTTCTTCTAATAACGTTTGGTTAATTTCACTAATAAAGCGTGATGGTCGATTGTATTGGCTACGACCATACAACATCCTAGAAAAAGCATTCGTAATATAGAGCTTTTCTTCTGCTCGAGTAATACCAACATAGGCTAAACGGCGTTCTTCCTCGACATCTTTATCTTCCGTTAATGAACGAGAAGATGGAAAAACATTTTCTTCCATCCCAACTAAGAAGACAACAGGAAACTCTAAACCTTTGGCTGCATGTAAGGTCATCAATGTGACTTGCGAACTTTCTTCTTCATACGAATCCACATCCGATAGTAAGGCTAAATCATTTAAAAAGATAATTAAACGTTCTTCGGGAGACGTTTCCCCTTCCTCATTTTCAACTTCTAATCTATATTGTTTATCAAATTCTTGGGTAACAGTTAAAAACTCTTCTAAGTTTTCAATTCGTGCTTGTGCTTCCAAAGTATTTTGAATGCGTAATTCATTCAAATAACCGCTTTTTTCAAGTACTTGCTCAGTCAACTCCGTCACCGACAAATATGGAATCATTTGAGTAAAGTCAAGCATCATTTGACCGAATGCTTTTAATTCTGAACCCGCTTTACCAGAGATATTGGCTAAATCAGCATTTTGCGCCGTTTCAAGTAACGACCAATCGTGCATATTGGCAAATTGATGCAATTTATTTAATGAAGTTGGTCCGACACCACGTTTTGGTACATTGATAATTCTTTCCAAACTAATGGAATCACTTGGATTGGCAATCGCATTTAAATAGGCAAGTAAATCTTTAATCTCTTTACGATCGTAGAATTTATGTCCACCAACCATTTTGTAGGGGATATTTGCTTTTAAGAGCACATCCTCAATCGCACGAGATTGAGCATTGGTACGATACAAGACAGCAAAATCACTATACTTACGGTTTTCTTCTCGGATTCCTTCCCCAATCTGATTGACAATAAATTGACCTTCTTCTCGTTCACTTTGCCCACGATAGTAAGTAATTGCTTTACCTTCAGGATTTTGTGTCCAAAGTTTTTTCTCATGACGATTACGATTGTTTTTAATCACCTGGTTGGCTGCTTCAAGAATCGTTTGTGTTGAACGATAATTTTGTTCAAGCAAAATGACTTTAGCATTGGGATAATCCTTTTCAAAGTCTAAAATATTTTGCATATCTGCGCCACGCCAGCCATAAATACTCTGGTCAGCGTCTCCGACAACACAAAGGTTCTTAAAACGCGCTGCTAATAAATTAACGAGTGTGTATTGCGCATGGTTGGTATCTTGGTATTCATCAACGTGAATATATTGAAACTTATTCTGATAAAACGCTAAAACTTCGGGTGCGTCTTGAAACAAACGAATCGTATTCATAATTAAATCATCAAAATCCATACATTGGTTTCGTTGCAATTCTTTTTGGTAACGAGTATAACATTTGGCTACAATTTTTTGATAGTAATCGCCTTCTAAAGCCTCGTATTTTTTGGGCGTCAATATTTCATTTTTTGCATTCGAAATGGTTGCTAAAATACCGCGAGCATCGTATTTTTTAGGGTCTAAATTCAATTCTTTAATGATACGTTTCATCACAGATAGCTGCTCGCTTGAATCTAAGATGGTAAAATTTTGCGAATAACCAATTTTATCAATGTCTCTGCGTAAAATACGGACACACATTGAGTGAAAGGTCGAAACCCAAACATCTTCCCCTTGTGAACCTAATAATTGAGTTACCCGTTCCTTCATTTCTTTAGCTGCTTTATTCGTAAAAGTAATCGCTAAAATATTCCAAGGATTAATCATTTTTTCTTCAATCAAATAGGCAATCCGATGTGTTAAGACTCGGGTCTTGCCACTTCCGGCTCCAGCCATTAATAAAAGCGGCCCTTGTGTTAATTGAACAGCTTCTTGTTGTCGTTCATTCATTCCTTTTAATAGCGCATGCTTGGATGACATAAAATTCAACATCCTTTCTTTTTTTCATCTCTTCAATTATAGCATCTACTGATTTTTCATCAAAGGGAACAACCGGAAAAAAAGAATTTCTTTTTACTTTTTTGGTTGATTTTGATTGATTTTGACTGATTATGATTGAATATGAAAATAAAATATGCTATATTTAACTGGAGGAGTGATGAAAATGCTTACAGATGAGCGTTATCAATTTATTTTGAATTATTTAGAAGAACATAATACCATAACAATTCATGAAATCGGTCGTTCAATTGGTTCGTCTGAATCGACCATTCGAAGAGATCTTCAAACTTTAGAAGATCGTGGTTTATTAATTAGAGTTCATGGCGGTGCCAAAAAAAAGCAACCTTTAAGTTACGAACCTTCTATGATCGAAAAAAAGGAACGCTACCAACAAGAAAAAAAGGCCATTGCTCAATTTGCAGCTAGTCTCGTCCAACCTAACGATATCATTTATCTTGACGCAGGTTCGACCACTTTGGAAATGATTCCTTTATTACCAAAGGAATACTCATTAACCGTCGTCACCAATTCGATTAATCACGCCATTCAATTACTAGAAGAACAAATCCCTACTATTATTTTAGGAGGTACACTTAAGGCCCAAACGAATGCGATTCTTGGTTCGAGTGCCGTTCAACAATTGCAACAATTTTATTTTGATAAAGCTTTTCTTGGAACAAATGGGATTGATGAAAAAGCTGGTTTTACAACTCCTGACCCTGAAGAGGCCTTCTTAAAAAAAACAGCAGCCAATCAAAGTCAAAAATCATATATCTTAGCTGATCACTCTAAATTCAAGGAACGTAGCTTTGCTCAAATTTTTCCATTAAAAACAGGTGAAATCATTACCGATTATTGTCCAAAAGAAGAATTAACCAAATTAAAAAAAATAACCAAAGTCACGGAGGTTGCAAAATGATTTACACAGTCACACTAAACCCGTCCATTGATTATATTGTTCACGTAGAAGATTTTAAACTTGGACAAGTTAATCGGATGACAAAAGAACTAAAATTTCCTGGTGGTAAAGGTATCAATGTTTCGCGTATTTTAAAACGTCTCAATCGACCAACGACTGCCTTAGGTTTTCTAGGTGGCTTTACCGGTACCTATGTTGACGCATTTTTAGCAAAGGAAGGTGTAAGGAGTCATTTTACTGAAGTAAACGGTGACACACGAATCAATATCAAATTAAAATCAACCAATGAATCAGAAATAAATGGTTTAGGACCCCAAATTTCAGACTCGGAAATTAAGAACTTTTTAAAAACTTTTGAAACAATAACGGCTGATGATATTGTGGTCTTAGCTGGCAATCGGCCAAAGAGTTTACCGGAAGATTTCTATATACAACTGATTCACTTGATCCAAAGTAAAAAGGCTCAGTTCATTATTGATACGACAGGTCCAGATTTATTGAGTGCCCTTCCCAATCGTCCATTACTAATTAAACCTAATAAAGAGGAATTAGCCGATCTGTATCAAACAACCATTACTGATTTCAGTTCTCTTATCTATTATGGAAAAAAACTGTTAAAAGATGGTCCCGAACACGTAATTATTTCAATGGCCGGTGATGGCGCATTACTTTTCACAGAAACTGGTGTGTATCAAGCAGCTCCAATCAAAAGACCTTTAAAAAATTCTGTCGGGGCTGGTGATTCTATGATTGCGGGTTTTGTTGGCAACTATTCTGTTAGCCAAGATTCACTTGAAGCCTTCCGTTGGGGTGTTGCCTGTGGTAGTGCAACTGCCTTTTCTGATGATTTAGCCAGTAAAGATTTTATTTTAGAATTATTGTCTGAAGTAGTAATTACAAAAATTGAGGAGGAAAAATAATGGAAATAACAGATTTATTGCAAAAAGACGCGATGATTATGGATTTAAAAGCTACGACCAAACGAGAAGCCATTGATGAAATGGTTGAAAAACTTTTTGAAGTCGGTGCGATTTCTGACCGTGAGATTTTCAAAGAAGGAATTATTGCTCGAGAAAACCAAACATCAACTGGTTTAGGCGATGGTATTGCGATGCCCCACGCAAAAAATGCGGCTGTAAACCAAGCAACTGTCCTTTTCGCCAAAAGCAGCACAGGTGTTGATTACGAAGCGCTTGATGGACAACCCACGTTCTTATTCTTTATGATTGCGGCTCCAGAAGGTGCAAATAACACGCATCTTCAAGCTCTTGCCTCTCTTTCAGGACGTTTGATTGATCCGAAATTTGTCGAACAATTAAAAAATGTTCAATCTAAAGAACAAGTCTTAGAACTTTTTAAACCCATCGAAGACAATACCAATGAACCGGAAGAGACAATCAAAGACGTTGCTAGTCGCCCGTTCTTAGTTGCTGTTACGGCTTGTCCTACCGGGATTGCGCACACTTTTATGGCAGCTGATTCTTTAAAATTAAAAGCTAAAGAAATGGGTGTTGAAATAAAAGTCGAAACAAACGGTTCTGAAGGTATAAAAAATAAGTTAACAAAAGAAGACATCGCCAGAGCAAGTGCAGTTATTGTTGCAGCTGATAAAAAAGTTGAAATGAATCGCTTTGACGGCAAACAACTAATTAATCGTCCTGTTAGTGATGGTATTCGTAAAACAGAAAGTTTAATTAATGAAGCCCTTTCAGGGACTGCTCCTATTTATCACGGCGATACTTCAACGAGCCAAGAAGAAAGTCAAACGAGTGGTTCTTTTGGTCAAGAGATTTATAAAAATCTGATGAACGGTGTTTCCCATATGTTACCTTTCGTCATTGCTGGTGGTATTTTAATTGCACTATCGTTTATGATTGATCAATTTATCGGTGTTCCTGTTGATTCTTTGGATCAATTAGGTTCCTATAACCTGCAAGCTGCTTGGTTTAACCAAATTGGTAGTGCAGCCTTTAGTTTCATGTTACCTGTCTTCGCTGGATTTATCGCCATGAGTATCAGTGATCGTCCAGGATTAGTTGCCGGATTTGCAGCCGGAGCGCTAGCAAGTAGTGGCGGTGCTGGTTTCTTAGGCGCTTTAGTTGGTGGGTTTTTAGCAGGTTATGTCATTCAATTTTTACGTAAAGCACTTCAAGGTCTACCAAAATCGCTTGATGGTATTAAGACTATCCTTTTCTATCCATTTTTCGGCTTACTTTTAACAGGATTCTTAATGCTATTAATTAACGTTCCAATGAAATTAATTAATGATGCACTCAATAATTTCTTACTTAGTATGGATGGCACTAATGCCGCACTCTTAGGAATTATTTTAGGAATTATGATGGCCGCTGACTTAGGTGGCCCCATTAATAAAGCCGCCTATGTTTTTGGTACCGGCACATTAGCCTCAACCGTTGCAACTGGTGGCAGTGTTGTTATGGCTT
>DXBN01000262.1 GCA_019116505.1 Candidatus Enterococcus avicola
TGTTCATCTTCTGTAATTTCAGGTGGTAGAAGTTTTAAAGCTTCTTTATTCGGCGTAGAATAACCGATATATTCAGCATTTTGAGCCGCAACTTCTGGTTTTAATAGGAAGTTGATAAAATCATACGCACCTTCTACATTTTTCGCATTATGGGGAATCACGATATTGTCAAACCATAAATTTGATCCTTCTTCAGGAATTACATAATGCAAATGTTCATTTTCATACATCATATCTGCTGCTTCACCTGAAAAAGTAATTGCTACAGGACTCTCTTCGTTAATCATATACATTTTGATTTCATCCGCAACAAGTGCCTTGATATTTGGCATCAAGCTTCGTAATTCCATCACAGCTTGGTTTAATTCAAAGTTACTCTTACTATTTAGTGAATAGCCGAGACGATTTAAACCAATTCCGATTACTTCACGGGCACCATCAATCATCATAATGCTATTCCGTAACTCTGGATGCCATAGATCACCCCATTTTGTCATATCATCCCCATCAATGAATTTATCATTGTAGATGATACCTAACGTTCCCCAAAAATAAGGAATGGAATATTGATTACCTGGATCAAAGCTCATATCTAAAAAACGGGGATCGATATTTTCGATGCCTTCAATGCGACTATAATCAATTTTTTGAACGAGGTTTTCTTCCATCATTTTTTCAATCATATATTCACTTGGGATGGTTAAATCGTAAGAAACGCCACCTTGTGCCAACTTCGTAAACATCGCTTCATTTGAATCAAATGTCTCATAGTTCACTTTATAGCCATATTCTTTTTCAAACTGTTTTAATAAGTCAGGGTCAATGTAATCGCCCCAGTTATAAATATTTAAGACTTTTGCACCCGCCATACCGCTACTTTTTTCGAGTTGTTGTCCTCCAAAAAACAACAGTAGAATAATGGCTAGAATTCCAACAATTAACGATTGTAATTTTTTCATCGGATTTGTGCCACCCCTCTTGTTGCAATTTTTCCTTTTCTTAATTTTTTTGGTACATTGTCTTTACTAATAAAGTAATAGCCAATTACTAAAATCATGGAGAATAAGAAAACGAGGGTGCTCAAGGCATTGATCTCTAAACTAATTCCTTGACGGGCTCTGGAATAAATCTCAACTGATAATGTACTAAAGCCATTCCCAGTAACAAAGAATGTTACGGCAAAGTCATCTAATGAATAAGTAAATGCCATAAAGTAACCAGCAATAATTCCTGGTGATAAAAAGGGTAAAATAATCCGTTGAATCACTTGGAAGTAATTTGCTCCAAGGTCCAATGCAGCATCAACCATCGAATCATTCATCTCTCTTAATTTTGGTAAAACCATCAAGACAACGATTGGAATACTAAAGGCAATATGCGAAAGTAGCACACTCGTAAATCCTAAGTTGAAATTACGGATAAAACCACCTAACGTTGTAAAGAAAATCAAGAAACTTGCACCAATAATAACATCCGGCGAGACGAGCAAAATATTATTTAAGCTCATAAAAATATTACGCATCCGGCGTTTTTTTGTGTAATAGATCCCCATAGCGCCAAATGTCCCAATAATTGTTGCAATTAAAGCAGACAAGAATGCCAAGAAAAAGGTATCCAATACGATAATTAACAAACGAGTGTCTTCAAAGACTGACTGATAATGTTCCCAAGTAAAACCGGTAAACTCGTTCATCGTTCCACCTTCATTGAAGGAATAAAAAACTAAATAGAAAATGGGAATGTAGAGTAAGATAAAAACAATGGTTAAATAAAGTCTCGACCAAATCTTATGTTTCATCATTTTTTACCACCTTTTCCTTTCTCACCCGTTAAAAGCATAACTAGGAACATCGCGATAATTAAGATAACACCAATCGTTGAACCCATTCCCCAGTTTTGTGTGACTAAAAAATGTTGTTCGATGGCGGTTCCTAATGTAATCACTCGGTTTCCACCGATTAAACGCGTTAACATAAAGAGTGAGAGTGAGGGAATAAAGACAGCTTGCACACCACTTTTGACACCATTTAATGATAACGGGAAAATCACGCGGCGAAACGTTTCAAAGGAATTCGCACCTAAATCGCGACTGGCACTAATCAATGAGGGATTCATTTTTTCAAGCGCATTGTAAATTGGAATAATCATAAATGGTAATTCAATATACGTTGCGACCGTTAAGAAGCTGATATCCGTAAAAAGAATTTGTTTGGCACCTATTCCAAAGAACGAAAGGAAACCATTTAGGCTACCGTGAATTCCAAAAATTCCGATGAAGGCATAGGCTTTTAATAGTAGGTTAACCCATGTTGGCAAAATAATCAGGAGGAGCCATAAGTCACGATGTTTTAATTTTGTTAAAAAATAAGCGGTTGGATAACTAATGACTAACGTAATGACTGTAATTAAAAAGGCGTACCAAATTGAATTGAACGTCATCGTTATATATTTTCCTGATGCAAAATATGTTTGGTAATTTTCAAATGTGAACTGACCATTCATATCAAAAAACGATTGATAAACAATCATTAAAACCGGTGCTAATACAAAGAGTAGCAACCATAATAGATAAGGAACCGCATAAATGCGTCTTACTTTCGTCATTTCTTCCCTCCTACTCTTCGTAACTTTCAAGACGTGCGTCAAAGTCTTCTTCAGACTCATTAAAACGCATGACGTGAATATCTTCTGGTTCAAAGAATAAGCCTACTTGGCTACCTTCAACGGCTTTACGAGTGGAGTGAACCATCCATTCATTCCCGTCTTGGTCATAGCAAATGATTTCATAATGCACACCGCGGAACAATTGAGTATCGACACGCACTACTAGTTTCCCTTTATCAACGGTCGTTAGTGATAAATCTTCTGGACGAATCACAATTTCTACTGGTTCATTCGGGCGCATACCACCGTCGACACATTCAAATTGTTTCCCAACAATCTCAACTAAATAGTCTTCAATCATCGTGCCTTTAATGATATTGCTTTCGCCAATAAAATCAGCAACGAATTTATTAATCGGTTCATCATAAATATCAACCGGTGTGCCACTTTGAATAATCTCGCCATGATTCAAGACAAAGATTTCATCACTCATTGCTAGTGCCTCTTCTTGGTCGTGTGTGACAAAGATAAAGGTAATCCCGAGACGTTGTTGCAGCTCACGTAATTCATATTGCATGTCGGTACGTAATTTTAGATCAAGCGCCGATAATGGCTCGTCTAGTAGTAAAACTTTTGGTTCGTTAACAATTGCCCTAGCAATTGCGACACGTTGACGTTGTCCACCTGACATCTCACTAATTTCACGATTTTCATAGCCACCTAAACGAACTAAGCGTAAGGCTTCTTTGACTTTTTCTTGAATTTTATTTTTTGGTAATTTTTTAATTTTAAGGCCGAATGCGACATTTTCAAACACATTCATGTGTGGGAAGAGTGCATAATCTTGAAAGACAGTGTTTACTTGGCGTTGATTCGCAGGCACGTCGTTAATGCGTTTTCCTTCAAAATACACATCTCCCTCGGTTGCCTCAGAAAACCCTGCAATTATCCTTAATATTGTTGTTTTACCACAGCCCGAGGGCCCAAGTAACGTATAGAACTTTCCTTCTTCTATTTCAAAATTGACGCCTTTTAAAATCACATCATCGTCAAATCGCTTCACTACATCCGTAAATGAAATGATCGGTTTTCTCATTTTGTATCTTTCCTCCTAATGGTAGATTATATGCTCTTTTATACCCGTTTTTTCGTTTAACTGTTAGTCTTTCGAACTGTTCGTTTTTTTTGATTTCAGACCAGAACATACTTCTTAAGAATATGGTTTTTCACATAGAAATACAAGTAATTTTTCTTTTTTTCGCTATTTTCCTCAAATGAGCCAATATATGGTATGATAAAAATAATTTAAAATCACTATT
>DXBN01000001.1 GCA_019116505.1 Candidatus Enterococcus avicola
CTCAAAAAAAGAAAAATCTGATTCCCCTAAGAGTTCTTTATACGAGTAATTCCACGAATCTGCCGGTAAATGACGAAATTGTTCAAAAGCTTCCGCTGAAATTAACTGATCAAAAGGAAATTTCGGGTCAACAAAAGCCCATTCAATCAAATGATCATGCAATGTTCCTGGACGAATGTGCCGTTTGCGGCAAATTTCTTCGACCGAATTACCTGCCAGAAACATTTCTTGCGACAATTGTGCACTTTGGTTCGCATTAGCCAATAAAATGGGTTGAACAAATTGGTACAGTAAAAAATCCGGATGTAGCTCTAATTCAGTAAAAAAACGATGGCGCATTGCTGATAAGTATAACTGGTTCCAAGGAAATTCTTGAACCTCATTTGGTAACAGCTGGAAAAAAGCCGCACCATTTTGTTGAAAACCAATCAGACTTCGTGCTAAAAAATCAGCATTTTCTTGCGATAGTGCTGAAAATAAGCAACTTAATTCCTCGAAAATGCGCTGATTGAGCTCACTCTTATGATCTCTCACAAATTGACGTGTTTTTGCTAAATAGTACGGTGAATTTTCAATCGGCAAATAATGCTTACTCTTACCTAAATAAGAGGCTACTTGCACTAAAAATTGAATCAAACGCCAAACTTCGCTTTCTTTTTTACCATAGCGATAATAGTCAATTGTCTGAATAAAAGTCGGGGTTTCGATTGAATCCTCTGTTATGAGTTGCCAATAATTCGATTGGCTTGAGACACATTCAATCTTTTTTTCAGCTTCCAATTGTTTTAAATGAAGCGTTAATTCTTTTTCCGTTAATTTAGGAAAACTACCAAAATAAGGTAATAAATCATTAAAAAAAGCGTAACTTAACACCGATGTCGTTCGTCTACCAATTAGTAGCTGATAGAGCGTCGTCGACTTTAACTTGTGGTTTTGTAGAAATAAGGCTAAAATAAATGTATTCATTTGGACCTCCAGAAAGTGGTGATACGATGCCTCAATTATGTAAAATTATCCCTGAACGCTGTATTGCATGCGGTCTTTGTGCCGTTTATGCTCCTGATACATTCGATTACGACGACGAAGGAATTGTCCTGTTCGCCCAAGATCCAAGCGCGCATCAGCAGTTTATTTCAGAAGAAAATGCCAACCAGGTACTTTTAGCATATCAAAAATGCCCGACTCGTGCCATTGTTATTGAGAAATAATCGCTTTTATTGATATATTTATTTACGCAAAAAAGCTGGAGACTGTCATTTCTTTGACAATCCCCAGCTTTTTTGATTTAAATCGATTGGTGTTTATTAAAATGTTGTTTACGAGCTAACCATGGTAATAATTTAGCATGTAATACTAAGAAGACACTCGTTACGATACTGCCTTTAATTAAATTAAATGGCAATACCCCAATTACAACATAACTTGCTAAACTCATTCCTAAGAACTGATCTGACGTAACACCAAAGAACATTAGGTATAACGGTGTGATTACGAAATAGTTTGCTATGCTCATGAGTAAACTCATTGCTAAAATGCCAATCGTTGTCCCAATTAATTTATTAAATTTCGCTGTTCCACGTCGGAAAAAATAATAAATTGGTAAAGTAAAGACGACCGTTGCAATAAAACTTGCCACGTCACCTACAAGGTTTTGCGGTGAAAGTCCAGTCGTAATCGTATGTAAAGTTGAACGAATCAACGCCGTTACAACACCCGCTAAGGGCCCGTATAAAAACATACTCAACAAGACGGGAATATCACTGAAATCGACTTTTAAGAAAGGAAACATTGGTAAAATTGGGAAAGCAATAAACTGTAAAACTAACCCCATTGCTGCAAACATTGACACCGACACCATTTTTTGAACTTTGTTACTCATTTTAAAATCCTCCTAATTTGTTAGGAATCATCTTCAAACGTCCTTAGTACTGCGATTTACAAAAAAGATACCCTACTTTTCTCTACAGAAAAATAGGGTATCCGAGATTGTATGCAAAAGCAATCTAAATACGCCCTATCTTCTCTTATCCAGACTGTACTGTCGGTATTGGAATTTCACCAATTCAGCCACTTTTTAATTAAAAAAAGCAGGTCGTGGACTATAACCACCGGTCGGGAATTTCACCCTGCCCTGAAGACGAACCTTATATTTTTTTATTACATTTCTATTATACCTATTTTTGTGAAAAATGCAACTAGTTTGAATTCTGAAAATTATTTACTTTTTTTCGCAAGATTTAATAGTTGGCTCACTTCTTTTTTAGATAGGATACGGTAATCTCCTGGTCGTAATTTTTCTAACGTTAAATCGCCGTATTTTTCACGTTTTAATTTTTGAACAGGTAGCCCCACTGCATTTAACATGTTTTTAACTTGATGATTTTTCCCTTCGTGAATGGTTAATTCCACAATACTTGTACCTGACGTAATATCATTTGATAAGATTTGGAATTTAGCAGGTGCCATTTTTTGACCTTCTATTTTGATGCCCCGTGTTAATGGTAAAAGTTGTTTGTTTTCTGCTTTCCCTTTAACTTTAGCCACATAAACTTTATCGATTTCGTATTTTGGATGTGTCAATTTTTGTGAGAAATCCCCATCGTTAGTTAAAATCAATAAACCAGACGTATCATAATCTAAACGTCCCACAGGGTAAATACGCTCGCGAACACTCGGGAAGAAATCCGTTACCACTCGACGGCCTTTATCATCAGCAACGGCTGAGATTATACCTCTTGGTTTATAAAACAAGTAATATACTGGCTCTTCTTGATAAATTGGAATATCATCGACAGCAATTTGATCTTTCCCACTGACTTTTGTTCCTAATTCTCGAACAATTTTTCCATTAACTTTTACTCGACCGGCAAGAATATATTCTTCGGCTTTTCTACGTGATGCCACACCTGCATGCGCCATGACTTTTTGTAATCTTTCCATTTATTCGTCTCCTTCATTTTCGGACTGTAACGATTCATTTTTAAAACGATCAAAAAATAAATCTTTGGGCATTTCATCAGACAATTCTTTTTCCATTTCTTTAATATCTGGTAAATCATTCATCGATTTCAAACCAAAATAATCCATAAAGTAATCCGTTGTACCATACAAAATCGCACGTCCCGGTCCATCGACTCGCCCTTGCTCTTTGATTAACTGTAAAGCAGTCAGACGTTGAATTGATCCAGATGATTTGACGCCTCGAATTTGTTCCACTTCAATTCTAGTGATTGGTTGTTTATAAGCAATGATCGCTAGTGTTTCAACTGCAGCTTTTGATAATCGGTTGGACATCGGTGATTGCGCGTAACGAGTCAGTAATGGCGCAAATTCTTTTTTTGTGGTTAAAATGAATTGGTTGCCTACTTCTAAAATTTGCAATCCTCTTGTTTGATTTGTTTCATATGAGTGATTCAATTCTTGAATTAACGGATAAACGCTTGCCGTAGTTATTTCTAGTAAATAACTTAATTCCTCTAGCTGTATCCCTTCATCCCCAACAACAAATAAAATCGCTTCTAATTCACTTAATTTATTCATTTGGTTCTCCTATTGCATAAAGCATAATTTCATCATAATTTTCTTTTTGTTCGACATGAACTTTTTTATTTTTCATCAATTCTAGTAAAGCTAGGAAAGTTGTAACCATTTCATTTTTACTATACGTCATAAAAAGTGAACGTAACGCTCGACCTTGATGACGTTCTAATTGTTGAATTTCTCCTTCTATCCAAGCCATTTTTTCTTTAATCGTCGCGGTTTCCGTTGCGATTGTTGTTTGTGTCGGCGTATTTTGTTTTCTTGTTTCTAACATATGATGGAAGGCTAAAAACAAATCTACTTTGGTCAGCTGATTACTGGCTAATGAAGGCTCTTCTTCTTGCTTAAATTGATCAACGTTCATCGGATCTTTCGTCAAATATTGACTACGTTCTTCCGCTTTTTCAGCTAAACGATCGGCAACGTATTTATATTTTCGATATTCCAACAACTGATTAACAAGGGCCTCGCGTGGATCTTCTTCAAAAAAATCTTCTTCTGGTTCATATTCAATATCAACAATCGGCAACAAGGTTTGGCTCTTAATTGCCATCAGTGTTGCAGCCATGACTAAGTATTCTCCTGCAACACTCAGTTCAAATTCTTTCATTGTTCGAATGTATTTCATATATTGTTCCGTCACTTCGGCAATCGGAATATCATAAATATCAATTTCTAATTTCTGAATTAAATGGAGTAATAAATCAAGCGGGCCTTCAAAAATATCTAATTTAATTTTAATTTCTTGCATCTTGTCACCTTCTTGTCTCTCTTAGGCTCTTGGGAAATATTGTTTATATACTTCTGTCATTCGTTTTTTAGAAATATGCGTATAAATCTGCGTCGTTGAAATATCCGCATGACCAAGCAATTCTTGAACCGTACGCAAATCTGCCCCATTTTCTAATAAATGCGTGGCAAAGCTATGGCGTAATGTATGAGGGGTTACATTTTTATGAATGCCAGCTTCACGAACAAGGATTTTTAAATTTTTCCAGATTCCTTGTCGACTTAAGCCCGTTCCTTGACGATTGACAAATAAATGGGTTTCATCGGGTTGCTTAGCTGTTAAAAATGGCCGAGACTCTTCCAAATAACGAGTAATCCAATCAATCGCTAAATCACCCAAAGGGACGATTCGCTCTTTGTCACCTTTACCAATCGTTTGTAATAATCCCAT
>DXBN01000263.1 GCA_019116505.1 Candidatus Enterococcus avicola
CCATTACAGGTGTAGCCTCGTTGATGACTTCAGGAATTTTACAACCAAGTCGTCAACAAATTATTGAAATTATTCAGCATGCAATTGAAGGTATTATGGCTCTATAATTTATAGGACTGATGAAGTTAGAAATAACTTCTTCAGCCCTCTTTTTTGATTAAAATAAAAAAACATACCGTTCTCTGTTAGAATTAAGCTACTAGACAAAATAACTAAAGAGAGGACGATATGCTTTGCTTAATCATATCAGAACAATGCTACAAATTAAAGATGAAAACATTACTTTTTTCGATGTTACGGAGAAAACAATCAAAAGACAGCTCACAACGGTTGTCCATGCATCACTTTCTGACGAGCCTCGTGCCTGCCCTTCATGTGGTTGTACCAAAGAAGGTGCTCATGGCCGTCATCAATTCGTTAAAAACGGAAAGAAGATCACAACCATACGAATGGAACCTTTCAATGATATCCCACTCGTACTAAAACTTGCGAAGCAACGATTTCATTGTCGCGAATGCGAACACCACTGGACGGCTCAAACGAGCCTCGTTGATCCAGGATGTATTATCTCTCGACATATTCGTTTAAAAATCATGCGATTATTTGTGGAACGCATTTCCTACACCTTAATCGCAAAACTTTGCCATGTTTCGATTCACACGGTGATTCGAGAATTAAAAAAATTTAAGGTTTATTTACCAACCAAATATAGTCTCCTCTTACCGGAGGTATTGATGGTCGATGAATTTCGTTCGCATGCCAAGACGGAAGATAAGATGAGCTTTATCTGTGCCGATGGTAAGACGGGGGCCTTGATAGATATTCTTTCAAGCCGTAAGCTTGAAAAGTTAATCCCTTATTTCAACGAGTGCGCCAATACAGAGGACGTGAAATTTTTAGTCTCTGACATGAATGCCGCCTATTTTCAATTGATTCCTAAAGTTTTTACCAATGCTAAGTTAATCATTGATCGCTTTCACATTGTTAAACATCTCAATGAAGCATTTAACGATTTTCGTGTCAAAGAAGTCAAAAGATTAAGGAAATTAGACCAAAAATCAAAACTTCAGGCCAATAAAATCAAGAGTAACTGGAAAAAGCTTCTGAAAAACAGGGAAAATATTGATATTTCTGAATACAAAACTTGGCGCAGTTTTCGCGCGCCAAAGTACCCTTACCTCACAGAGGCCATGATGTTGGATCGTTTACTCAGCTATTCTGATCCGTTAAAAGAAGCCTATGAGGTGTTTCACACGATGAACGATGCCTTCCGTAAAAAGGATGGTGATTTATTTTTCGCTACCATTCAGTCATTGCCAGCAAACTTAGACGATGATTTTCGAAAATCGATTCAAAATTTATTAAAATACGAGGAAGGGATTCGAAATGCTCTCCGCTATTCTTATTCTAACGGAAAGTTAGAAGCAAAAAACACCCATATCAAAACACTGAAACGTGTCTCCTATGGCTTTAAATCTTATGAAAATATGAGAACACGTATTTTCTTGATGAACGGTTTAATCAAAATAAAATAGAAAAAAATATCTTTTACTGAGAGGTTTCCCTTCCCAGTAAAAGATACTCAATTATTAACTATCAGTCCTATTTGACACAGAGCCAAAAAAGAGTCCTCATTATTTTTTTATCATAACCGTTTTATTGAATAATTCTAAATCTGTTACAAGTTTGGTTAACACTTGTCTTTTATGTAAAGGTGATAGCATTTCGTAGCCAGGAATCAATAAATTAATCGCATCTACATCGGCTTCTTCAATCACCGCAACTGTTAAAATCCACTTTTCGTCGAATACCACATAACCAAACTCCTCAAGTGCTGTTAAAAAAATACTCTTACGGATACGTTCTCCACGCATTATTTTTTCAATAATGACAAATATTTGATCTAGAAAGTATACAGGATCGACATCTCCTAGTAATTTATCCAAATTGCTAAATTCCGGTCTTGTCATTTGAAGTTTTTGGTATTTAAAAAAATTCGGTAAATTGTAAGCCCACAGATCATTTGTAAAAGAAATTACCTTGAGCAGATCTGATTCTACTGTCTCGGCGTAAACAACAGGTATATCTTCTGTTAGAATAATTGGGGTTTCAAAATCAATTGCTTGATACAATGATTCAATCATTATCATTTTTTGAACATTTGGAAAGTTTGCCATACCTAAAACGAAGTCCGAAGCTACTTGATCGACTTCTTGGTTAAATGATTGATTAACCACTGCTAGATTTAAATAGTAACGTTTATTTTCTCGTAAAATTACTTGCTCTTTGATTGAATCCTCGAGTATTTTCTCGATTTTCGGATGAGCAATTTTTTCTTTTATTTTACGCAAAGTTGGTGCTTCTGCGCTAGTTTCCATGAATACAAGTAATTCTTGAAAGACCGTATTTTGCAAAAGTGCTTGTAATTTTTGATTTGCTTCATTCACTAAAACTTTCATTTTTATCTCCTACTAAAAAATAAAAGCACTTATTGTCCAAACGAAGAATTATTCGCTTCAAAACAATAAGTGCTTGTTTTTTAATTAAAACTTTCAGTTAATTGAGGGACCACTTGTTTTTTACGAGAGACAACTCCTGGTAAGAACGCACGATTATTCGTTAATGTTGTTGCAAAAGCTTGTTCAACATTTGAGACAGGTTCGCCGATTACGAGTAATTCAGAATCACTAGCTAAAATATCAGTTGCAATTAATAAAAACAAGTCGTAATTTTTTTCTTGATTTTCTTTCGCCATGACTGTTTCTAGTTCTGCCTGACGATCAAACACTTCATTTAAATCAACCGTATTGACTTGCGCAACACGGACCACTTTATCACCCATTGTAAAACTCTTCGCATCCAAATCAATTAATGTTTCAACTGATTTATCACTTAAATTTGTTCCTGCCTTTAACATCGCTAAACCATAGACTTCAAGATTTACTTGAGCAATTTCAGCCAATTCATTCGCTGCTGCAACGTCTTCTGGTGTGCATGTTGGCGATTTAAATAATAATGTATCTGAAATAATCGCTGATAACATCATTCCGGCCACCGCTTGTGGGACTTCAACGCTCGCTTCTTTATAAAGCTTTAAGACGATTGTACTCGTACAGCCTACAGGTTCACAACGGTAATATAACGGATTGGCTGTTTCAAAGTTGGCGATACGATGATGATCAACCACCGCCAAAATATTTAATTCTGCAATATCAGAAACACTTTGTTGAAATTCATTGTGATCGACTAACATCACATCTGAAGTTTCATCTTTTACAGAAGCAACTACTCTAGGAGCTTCTAATTTAAAATAATCTAAAGCGTATTGTGTTTCTTCACTTGGTGTTCCTAAAGCAACTGCTTCCGCTTCTTTTCCTAATGTTTGTTGTAAGTTCGCATATGCGATTGCTGCCCCAATGGCATCCGTATCAGGATTTTGGTGACCAAAAACTAAAATTTTTGACATGATTCTCGCTCCATTCTTTGCAATTCAACATTAATAATAGCAAATTATTTTAGATAATACTATACGTATCCATAAAAAACAACCTTTTCAAAAAGAGAAAAGGTTGTATGAACTTAACGAGTTAGATAACCTTGGTAGTCTTCAACATGCAATAATTTTTTAGCATTTTCGACACGAGGATTGGTTGGCGGCTCAATTCCTTCTAGTGGGTATTTTAAGCCCAACTCAGCCCATTTATAACGGCCCATTGTGTGATACGGTAAGACTTCTACTTTATCAACATTATCCAACGTTTTAATAAACGCATCTAAGCGAATTAAAAATTCATCGTAATCTGTTTTAGTTGGTACTAAGACGTGACGAATCCAAACAGGTTGTTTAATTTCAGATAAGTACTGTGCCATTTCTAAAATATTATCATTTGTTTGTGTCGTTAACTCTCTATGCCCTTGACTGTCAATATGCTTGATATCAAATAAAAGCAAATCAGTATATGACATCAATTCGGTAAATTTAGAGAAAAATGGTTCTTCTCTTGTAAAGGGTTTCCCACATGTATCAATCGTTGTGTTAATTCCTAAAGCTTTTGCTTTTTTGAACAAGTCAATTAGAAAGTCCAATTGTAATAATGGTTCACCACCACTAACGGTAATTCCACCGTCTTTCCCCCAGTATGGACGATATTTCAATGCTTCTGCTAAAACATCATCGGCTGAACGAACCGATGCTTTTGGATCATTAATTTTCCAAGTATCTGGATTATGACAAAATTGGCAGCGCATGCGACAGCCTTGCGTAAACACAATAAAGCGTACACCAGGTCCGTCAACCGTACCAAAACTTTCCGTAGAATGAACCGTCCCCATAACTGGAGTTGTCATAACAATCTCTCCCCTTCTATTTACAAAAAGGGTGATCAGCTAAGGCTGTCACCCTTCCTTATTACACTAATTATAACTTATCGTGTGAAGTTCTTGCAATAACGTCTGCTTGTTGTTCAGGAGTTAAATCACGGAATTTAACAGCGTATCCAGAAACACGAATTGTTAAGTTTGGATATTTTTCAGGATGTTTTTGTGCATCCAATAATAATTCATTTGTAAACACGTTCACGTTTAAGTGGTAACCACCGTTGTCAAAGTATCCATCCATTACGTTACGTAAGTTTGCGATACGAGTATCTTCATCTTTACCTAAGCCGTTTGGATTAATTGTTTGAGTGTTTGAAATACCATCTAAAGCGTGTTTGTATTCTAAACGAGCTGTTGAGTTTAATGATGCTAATAGACCATTTTTCTCACCTAAGAATTTACCATCTTGGTAACTTGGATTCGCACCTGGTGCTAATGGTTTACCTGCACGACGGCCATCTGGTGTATTACCAGTCGCTTTACCGTAAACAACGTTTGAAGTAATTGTTAATAATGATGTTGTTGGTGTAGAGTTACGGTATGTGTGTTGGCGTTTAATTTGTGTCATGAAGTAGTCTAAAATCCAGTTCGCCATTGCATCTGCTTCTTTATTGTCGTTACCATATGTTGGGAATTCATTTTGTGGTACATAATCGATTGCCATGCCATCTTCGTCACGAATTACTTTTACGTTACCATGTTTGATTGCCATTACGCTATCAGCCGCATGTGAAATACCTGCAATACCTGTTGCGAAAGTACGTTTTAAGTTACTATCCATTAAAGCTAATTGTGCTGCTTCATAAGCGTATTTATCGTGCATGTAATGAATAATGTTTAATGTATTTACATACAATTCTGCTAACCAGTCCATGATATCTTTGAAGCGTTCCATGAATTCGTTATAATCTAATGATTCGCCTTCCATTGGACGGAATTTAGGTGCAACTTGCATTTTTGTTTTTTCATCAACGCCACCGTTGATAGCGTAAAGAACTGCTTTCGCAAGGTTTGCACGAGCTCCGAAGAATTGCATATCTTTACCCATTACTGTTGCAGATACACAACATGCAATTGCACAGTCATCTGATCCCCAGTTAGCGCGTAGTAAATCGTCATTTTCAAATTGGATTGATGAACTTTCTTTTGCAATTTTAGCGGCGAATGTTCTGAATCCTTCTGGTAAATGAGATGAATATAAAACAGTTAAGTTTGGTTCTGGTGAAGGTCCCATGTTTGTTAATGTATGTAAGATACGGAAATCATTTTTTGTAACTAATGAACGACCGTCTATTCCCATACCAGCAATTGCTAATGTTGCCCAAATTGGATAACCAGAGAATAATTGGTTGTATTCAGGTGTACGAGCAAATTTAACCATACGTAATTTCATGATTAAGTGATCGATTAATTCTTGTGCTTCAAACTCAGTAATGACACCCTTATCTAAATCACGTTGAATATAAATATCTAAGAAAGCAGAGATACGTCCGATTGACATTGCCGCACCATTTTGTGCTTTAATCGCACCCAAGTAACCGAAGTATAACCATTGAACTGCTTCTTGTGCATTTTCAGCTGGACGTGAAATATCAAATCCGTAAGAGGCTGCCATTTTTTTCAAGTCATTTAATGCACGATATTGTTCTGAGATTTCTTCACGTAAACGAATAACATCGTCAGTCATTACTTTGTTACCAGTATTATCATGATCTTTTTTCTTTTGTTCCATTAAGAAATCAATACCGTATAACGCAATACGACGATAGTCACCGATGATACGGCCACGTCCATAAGCATCTGGCAAACCTGTAATAATTTTGTTTTTACGTGCTAAACGCATTTCTGGTGTGTAAGCATCGAAAACACCTTGGTTATGTGTCTTACGGTAGTCAGTAAAGATTTTTTTCATTTCTTCATCAACTTCATAGCCGTTTGATACTAACGCGCCATTGGCCATGTTGATACCACCAAATGGTTGGAATGCTTGTTTCAACGGTACGTCTGTTTGTAAACCAACAATTTTTTCTTCTTCTTTAATTAAATATCCTGGTGCATGTGAAGTTAATGTTGCAGGATTATTTGTATCCATATCATAAACACCATTGCGTTCATGTTGAACCTCAAATAATTCTTGTAACTTTGTCCATAATTTGTCGGTACTTGGTGCGATACCTTCTAAGAAACTATCGTCTCCACGGTACTCTGTGTAATTCGCTTGAATAAATCCGCGAGTGTCAACTTCTGACTCCCACAAACCGCCTTTAAAACCTTCCCATGCTTTGTTTAAATTCTCTACATTTTTTACTTCAGATGACATAATAATGGTCCTCCTTATTTTCTGTTCTCTTATGTAACAGCTTTACGTGAATAGTATAACACAAAAAAGCGTTTTTGCAAGACAATAAATAAATTTCATTGAGCAATTTTAGGTGATCTGCTAAAAAAAAGACTTTAACCGTTGATTTAAAAGGTTTTACCCTTGTGATAATATTATAAAATAGTTCGTGAATAATGTAATAAAGGTTACACAAAATAAAAAAACAGGCCTTTCTGTATTGATACAGATTAGACCTGTTCCGGCATTTAATTGTAACAGTTAATCATTTTCTAATTGAGAAAAACTGTCCATGTAACGAACCTCACTGATTTCGCCACCTGATTTTTCATCAAGAATAAAACTACCGTTTGATGTCCGATCAGCAATCGGGAAATCATTGGTATGTAACGTTTTTTCTTCTCCTTTTTGATTTTGAACAAGATAGGTTTGATTTTCCCCTAATCCCATAAAGAAAATACGATGTGGATTGCTCTTTAATTGTCGTAAAATCATTTGTCCACGTTTAGCGCGTCCCATTTGCGGGATTTCTTGCGCTAACATGCGCTTAACGGCTCCTCGTTGACTAATGATCACGATTGGTGAATCTCCTTCGGAATAAACAACTAGACCGTTCACAACGAAATCATTTTCTTTTAGATTCATCGATTTCACTCCAGCAGCCCTTGCACCTACGATTGGTACTTCTTGTACTGCATAACGTAAGCCATAAGCTTGATGGCTTGCTAAGAAAACATCGAGTGCTTCATTTGGATCAATTAAAAAGACATCAACAATTTCATCGGTTGGAGTTTTTAAGGTCATACAGACTTGAGCACGGCTTCTATAGGTTCTTCCTGGAGCAAAATCAAGACAATTCGTTTGTTTGATCCAACCTTCGCGACTAATAAACAAGAATGTTTTATCAGTAGGTAACTCTTTAAAATCAAAGACGGCTAAAATCTCTTCGTTCGATAAAGTCGTAGTGATTGTTTGTGACAGATGCTCACCTAATTCTTTCCAACGAACTTCTGGTAATTCATGGACTGGACGGTAAATGATATTACCTTTCGTTGTGACTAGATATAAATGATCTAACGTGTTCAACTGTTTGGCAAATAAGACTTCATCGCCATCCTTCATTCCCAATTCAATTGGTTTTGAGGCTTGGTACGAACGTAAACTACTGCGCTTCAAATAGCCTTCCTTGGTAATCGTCACAATGACTTCTTCCGGAATAATAAGCACTTCCGTTTCAATGACAATTTCTTCAATTTCAGCTTCAATTTCTGTTTTACGAGGATTACCGTACTGCTTTTTGATGTCGCGTAATTCTTTTTTCAAGACTTTTAATAGTTCTGAATCTTCTGCAACAATTTTTGACAGCTCTTCAATTCGTTCAGCCAACTCTTTCGCTTCTGCACGTAATTGCGTAATATCTGTATTCGTTAAACGGTACAATTGTAACATAACAATCGCTTCTGCTTGTTCTTCAGTAAATTGATGTTGTAAGATCAATTGCTCTTTGGCGTCTTTTTTATCTTTACTTTGGCGGATTGTAACAATGACTTCATCTAAAATTGATAAAGCCTTCATCAAACCATCAACGATGTGTTGACGTTTTTTCGCTTTAGCCAAGTCAAAATGCGTCCGCTTTAAGACGACTTCACGTCGATGTAAAATGTAGCTTTCTAAAATGCGTTTTAACCCCACTTGACGGGGATGCATTTCATCAATCGCGACCATATTGAAGTTATAATTGACTTGTAAATCGGTATTTTTAAATAAATAATTTAAAATACCTTCTGCATTGGCTTCTTTTTTTAATTCAACGACGATTCTTAAGCCCGTCCGATCGGTTTCATCACGGACTTCACTAATCCCATCGATTTTTTTATTTAGACGAATCTCATCCATTTTTTTAACAAGATTGGCTTTATTGACTTCATAAGGAATTTCCTCAACGACAATTTGTTGTCGGCCACCCTTAATGTCTTCAAATTTTGTTTTAGAACGTAAGATAACTTTTCCTTTGCCAGTCTCATAGGCTTTTCTAATTTCTTCTTTTCCTTGCAAAATACCACCCGTTGGAAAATCTGGTCCTGGGATAAAATCCATTAATTTTTCAATGGAAGCATTGGGATGATCAATAAGATAGATGGTGCCATCGATAATTTCTGCCAAGTTGTGAGTTGGGATTTCGGTTGCATAACCTGCAGAAATCCCCGTTGAGCCATTGACTAGTAAATTTGGATATTGTGTCGGCAATACAACCGGTTCTTTCTCCGTATCATCAAAATTCCAAACCAGGTCAACCGTATCTTTTTCGATATCTTTTAGCATTTCACCACTTAATTTTGAAAGACGGGCCTCCGTATAACGCATCGCCGCAGCCGGATCACCATCCATACTTCCATTATTACCGTGCATTTCAATTAGAACTTCGCGAAGTTTCCAATCTTGACTCATCCGGACCATTGCTTCGTAAATACTACTGTCTCCATGCGGGTGATAATTCCCCATAATATTGCCGACTGATTTTGCTGATTTTCTAAAGCCTTTATCAAAAGTATTCCCATCTTTGTGCATCGCATACAATATACGACGTTGAACGGGTTTTAACCCATCTCGAATATCGGGCAAAGCACGTTCTTGAATAATATATTTTGAATAGCGTCCAAAGCGATCACCCATCACTTCTTCTAACGTTAACTCTTGAATATTTTGTTGTTCAGCCATTAGTGATCTCTCCTACTCTTCAATTAATTCACTTTCAGTTACTGTTGCTGGGCGATTGGCTTCTTTATCCAAAATACCAACCGAATCTTCTAAAGTAAATTGGACGTTATTTTCAATCCATTTACGACGGGGCGGTACTTTATCCCCCATTAGAGTTGTTACACGACGTTCAGCCTGTGCGGCGTCATCAATCCAGACGCGGATTAAAGTCCGTGTTTCTGGATCCATTGTCGTCTCCCAAAGTTGATCAGCATTCATCTCACCCAAACCTTTATAACGTTGAATCATGTAGCCACGACCAATTTTTTGAATTTTTTCTTGCAATTCATCTTCGGTCCATGCGTACTCAATGACTTCTTTTTTACCTGTCCCTTTTGAAACTTTATAAAGCGGTGGTAAAGCAATATAGACTTTACCTTCTTCAATTAGTGGTTTCATATAACGATAGAAGAATGTTAATAATAAAACTTGAATGTGGGCACCATCGGTATCCGCATCGGTCATAATAATCACTTTATCATAATTACAATCCTCAATTGAAAACTCTGGACCCACGCCAGCACCAATTGTATAAATCATTGTATTAATTTCTTCATTTTTTAAGATGTCTTGCATTTTTGCTTTTTCAGTATTAATCACTTTACCTCGTAAAGGTAAAATTGCTTGGAATTTTCGATCGCGTCCTTGTTTCGCGGAACCACCGGCAGAATCTCCTTCGACTAAGTACAATTCATTCTTTTTAGGATTACGAGATTGCGCGGGTGTCAATTTTCCAGAAAGTAGAGACTCGCCTTTTTTACGTTTCTTACCGTTTCGGCTTTCCTCACGGGCTTTACGTGCTGCTTCACGGGCTTCGCGGGCTTTCAAAGCTTTACGAATCAACATTTGACTCGTTTCACTATTTTCAAGTAAATAATACCCTAACTGTTCACTCACAATTTGTTCGACAATACTACGAGCAATTGGTGTTCCTAATTTTTCCTTCGTCTGACCTTCAAATTGTAATAAATTTTCTGGCACACGAATCGAAAGAATGGCCGCTAACCCTTCGCGGAAATCACTGCCTTCTAGATTCTTATCCTTGTCTTTTAATAAATTTACTTTTCGAGCATATTCATTAAACGCTTTTGTTAAAGCTGTTTTCATACCGACTTCATGTGTGCCACCATCTCTTGTACGCACATTATTAACAAATGAAAGTAAATTGTCAGAGAAACCATCATTGTATTGAATCGCAACTTCGACTTCAATGCCTTCTTTTTCACCTGAAAAATACATAATTGGTGTTAAGCTGTCTTTTTCTTCATTCAAATAGGCAACAAACGCTGAAATTCCTTCATCATAATGGAAGAGCTCTTCAGCCTTTTCACTTTCACGTAAATCAATTAGATTAATTTTTACCCCTTTTAATAAAAAAGCGGACTCTCTTAATCGTTCTGCGAGTGTATCATATGAAAATTTAGTCACTGAAAAAATACTTTTATCCGGTAAAAACTGAACTTTTGTTCCATTCGCTCGTTTTGTTTTACCAACTTTTTTTAATTTCCCGTCTGGTTTTCCACCATCTTTAAAATTTTGTAAATACTCAATACCATCACGATAAATTGAAACGATCAACCAACGGGAGAGAGCATTCACCACACTGGCACCAACACCATGCAAACCACCAGATGTCTTGTAGCCACCTTGACCAAATTTTCCACCAGCATGCAAGACAGTAAAAATAACCTCAACGGTCGAAACACCCGATTTGTGCATTCCTACAGGCATTCCACGACCATAATCTTCAACGCTAATACTATTGTCTTTATGTAGCACAACTTCAATTTGATTGCCGTACCCCGATAAAACTTCATCAACGGCATTATCAACAATTTCATAAACTAAATGGTGCAAACCACGACTATCTGTTGAACCGATATACATTCCTGGTCTTTTTCGAACAGCTTCTAACCCTTCCAATACTTGGATTGAAGCATCATTATATTCTGTTAAATTCTTTTTTACCAAAGCAAACGCTCCTTTGTCTATAAAATCACTCGAATCATTATACATCATAATACCTATAATTCGCAAAAAGATTTCAGTATAATTTTTCCGATTCCTTTTTCTAACTTCTGAAGAAATGGATTGTTGAAAGTGTTTTTTCGTGCTAAGATTAGACTAGATTTTTTTAGAAAGTGAGTTATTATGAAAATTATTTTATTTCTTTTTATCGCATATCTTCTAGGATCCATTCCTTCTGGGGTCTGGATTGGTCAACTATTCTTCAAAAAAGATATTCGCCAATTTGGCAGCGGCAATACGGGTACCACCAATACTTTTCGTGTTTTAGGCAAACAGGCCGGCACCATTGTTTTATTTATGGATATTTTAAAAGGGACGCTTGCAACTTCACTACCATTTATTTTTCATTTAGATAATATTAACCCTCTATGGTTTGGTTGCGCAGCTATTTTAGGCCACACCTTCCCTGTTTTCGCCCGTTTTAAAGGTGGGAAAGCGGTCGCAACAAGTGCTGGGATGCTCTTAGCTTATAATCCAGTTTTCTTTTTCTTCTCTGTCTTATTGTTTATTATCCTTTTATTTGTAACAAGTATGGTCAGTCTTTCAAGCATGGTTGCCGCAGTAATTATTACCTTAGCAACTGTCTTGGCACCTCAGATTGCACCTTTTATTTTGCCGAAACAAGATTGGTTGCTAACGGTGATTGCCATCTGCGTTTCAACCTTTATCATTTATCGCCACAAAGATAATATTTCACGGATAAAAAACGGCACAGAGAGTAGAGTCCCCTTTGGTTTAAATCAAATAAAAAAATAAAGAAACGTTGAGTAATGGATACTAAACATCCGTTTACTCAACGTTTTGTTTATTTGACTGTGATTGCGTATTTTGACAAAAACTCTTCATTCGTTGCTAGTTTTTGAATGCCAAATTTCTGACTCAGTTCCCCACTAGCATCGACTGTATCCGCAATTCCTGACCAAGGTTCAATACAAATAAAAGGAGCTTCTTTGCCATAAGGCGACCAAATGCCTACGAATGGCAAGTTATTATAAGATAATGTAATACTGTGTGGCGACTTGTCGCTAAAAATTGAAAATGAATTCAAACCAATCGTTTCATAGATTAACGCATCATTGTTAAATAAATCACGCGTAAAAGCGATGGAGGCATTCGTTTGTCCCAATGTGCGATTATCTAAATCAATGTATGGTCCAACTAACGGAATTTGAATCCGAGACTTCATCGGCGATGTTTTTAAATAATAATCTTCAAAAGTCAAACCCTCTTCTAAAGGTACGTTGAAAGCGGGATGTCCGCCAATTGAAAAATACATTTCCTCATCGGATTCATTCACAACACGATAGGCGGTTGTAATCCCGTCACCGCCAAGTTGATAAGAAATAAATAACTGAAAATCAAAGGGGTAAATCGCCTTGGTTTCTTCGTCACTTTTTAAAACAAATGTCACTTCATCTGGTTTTTTCTCAACGAGCGCAAATTCCATATCACGAGCAAAACCATGTTGTCCCATTTTATACGTTTTCCCTTGATGTGTATATTGCTGATCTTTTAAAGAGCCAACGAATGGAAATAAGACGGGTGCATGACGTCCCCAAAATTCTGGATCACCATGCCATAGATACTCAATTTTATGTTCTTTGCTGTATAAGGACTGCAATTCTGCACCATATGAATCAATTGTTGCTTGTAAATAGTCTGTTTCAATTACTACTTTCATTCTCAAACCCCCTCACATGTTCTTAAGCTTTATTTAACTCTTCTTTAAAGCGATGATTTAGCACTTTTAAGTATGTCCCTTTCATTCCTAAAGAACGTGACTCAATGATACCTGCAGACTCTAGTTTGCGCAAGGCATTAACAATCACAGAACGGGTGATACCAATTTCATCGGCAATATTAGAAGCCGTTAAACGTCCCTCATCACCATCTAGCGCTTTAAAAATCGCTTGAACAGCTATAAGTTCACTGTAGGACAATGTACTAATTGCCATTTGAACAGCTGTTGTACTACGCACCGCATCTTCAATGTTTCTTGATTGTTGGTATAAAATTTGCATCCCAACTACAGTCGCACTATACTCAGCTAACACTAATGCGTCATTATCAAATGATTGATCAATCCTCGACAAAATAATTGTTCCTAAACGAGAGCCTGCTCCATAAATTGGCACGACTGTCGTAACCCCATTTGGATAAATTTCGCGCGTCTCGACTGGAAAAGCGGTTAAATCGTTGGTGATTGGAATATTGGCTTCGGTACTCAACAAACGGTCAGCCATATCCGTATAGACTTCAGGAAATTGTTTTTCGATAAACATATTTTTCACACGATCATTATTGACATCATGTTTTTCGTTAAATCCTAACAAAGTACCATCTTTACTAATAATATAAGCGTTACTGTTCAAAATATCCCCTAAAATAATCGCCATTTTATCATAAGGCAAATCCGTTGCTAAATCAAAAGTATTCTTTTGTTGTAGCAACTCATTAATTTGTCTAGTCTTTTCTAAAAGTGTACTCATTTTTACTCCCCCATTGATTAAAGTATGTAGCGACTTAAATCTTCATTTTTAGCAATTGCAGCTAACTTTTCATCAACATAGGCTTCCGTAATTGTAATCTCAGCCAGTTGAATTTCTGACGCTTCAAACAACA
>DXBN01000264.1 GCA_019116505.1 Candidatus Enterococcus avicola
AATTAAAGAATTAAATGAGTACACTTTTTTCCAAACGATACGAACAATTTTCTTGAGTGCTTTTACTTTATTTATCGCATCTCTGGCTTTGTTTATTTTATATTCGTTGTTCCAACAAATGTTTTCATTTATAACATCACTATATGGAGAGGTGGTACATCGCATTGGAAATTAAAAAATTTATACGTAAAAACTTCCGTTTGCTCACCTATGTGTTGTTAGTCACTTTTGTTACGATATATTTGTTTTTTTCAACGAGTGGAAGCAACCAAAAAGGGATATCAGAACCTAATAATATAGGGAATGAAGAATTGGTTGCTGAAAGTAATGTGACGGAAGGAACTGAAGAGACAACAGAAAGTTCAGAAGAAGCGGCTGTCGAAGTACCGATTTATGATTCAGAAGCAGATCAAATTACGCTTGAAAATCGACCATCAAATATTACAGGTAACCCAACTGAAATTGAGGGACATTTAATAGTAGCAGAAAATACAGATTATCAATTATTTTTAAAGGAAAGTAATTTATCGATTATTGTCCGTGAGAAAGAAACCGGTGCAGTAATGTACTCAACTGTTGAAAATCCAGTTAAGAGTAACGAAAAATGGAGTAATTTTGTTTCTTCTGGTGTCGTTGTTGAATATCTCGTAGGAACGAACATTGTTTACAGCCAAGCTGATATGAACAGTCCGAAGGTAAGCAAAAAAATAACATCACAAGTAGATGGATTTGATGCTGCGATTTCTTTTGATGATTTAGGAATTTCGTTTGATCTAAGAGTAAAAATAAACGAACAAGGGTTACAAGTAGAGGTTCCAGAGTCATCAATTAAGGAACTCGATCCACAATATAAAATAGGAAACATGTACTTGTATCCATTTCTAGGTTATTCAAAAATCGACGAAGAAGCAGGATATATGTTGATTCCAGACGGATCAGGAGCTTTGATTGCGCTAGAAGATCACCATGGACAATTTAACCAACCTTACTCAGAACCAGTTTACGGCACAAATTATGGTATTGATGATCCCTATGTCTTGTCATTAAAAAATAATCAGGTAACAACGAGCCAGCCAAACATGGTCACTGCACCAATTTTTGGGATGATTCATGAAGATAAAAAATTTGGATTTATCGGTATTATCCAAGAGGGTGATTATAATGCACGGATTGAAGCGTATCCCAATGGTGCAATTTTACCATATAACTGGATTACATCTAAGTTTACTTATCGTCAATTTTTTAACCAATCCACAAGTAAAAACAGTGGAACGATGGTTGTTCAACAAAAGGAAAGAAATCAATTTGATGCCAAAATTCAATATAATTTTGTAAAAGGAGAAGAAGCAGATTACGTAGGATTAGCTAAAAGTTATCGAAACTACTTATTAGAAAATCAAATAATTACTAAGAACACAGAGGAACAAAACTTTAAAATAAAACTTGATTTTTTAGGTGCGGAAGTTAAACAGGGAATGGTTTCTGATAAAACAATTGCCATGACCACATTTGAAGATGTAGATCTAATCCTTGAAAAATTAGCGAAAAATAATGTAACCAATATCGACGTTGTTTTAAAAGGTTGGCAAGAAAAAGGAATATACGGTGGCTATGCTCAAAATCAATTTAATGCTGAAACAGCATTAGGAGGCAATGATAGCCTTAATTATTTGCTGAAAAAATATGAATCCAAAATTCCGATTTATTTATATGATGATGCCTTACGCTTTAATCCAGCTACTCAAAATAGTACATGGTTTGATGTGGTAACAAAACTGAATAAGAGAACATTAACAGAAGAAGTCTATGGTAGTCATTTTTCCAACTTTAATTTTTTACAACCAAAAGAATCAAAGGATCTATTATTGAAACGCTTGAATAGTCAATTAGTTAACGGATATGAGGGAATCTCATTAGATGGAATAACCAATCACTTATTTGCATATTATGCAAAAGGAACCGAGTATGGTAGAAATGCAACCTTAGACGATTATACGACGTTAATGAGCCAAGTTATGGAACATCAAAAAATGATGTTACATACACCAATACAACCATTCTGGAAATATGCAACAAGCTTTGTCGATACTCCAATTGCATCATCAAATTATATATTCGAACATGAAGCGGTCCCGTTTTTCTCAATAGCATTAAGAGGGATAGTAACTCGATATTCAGAATATGGCAATTTTACCGCCAATAAATCGGATTTCAAGTTGCAATTAATTGAGCAAGGGATTAATCCAGCATTCTTAATAACGATGAAAAATCCAAGTGAGTTAAAAAATACCAACTCTTCAACAATTTATAGTTCTCAATTTGATGATTACAAAGAAGAGATTATTGATTTATATGAAGAATTGTCACAGGTTCATGAAGCGATTGGTGATTCATTGATTGAAGATTATTCAAAAAACAAAAATCAAGTAATGGTTAGTTTTACAAATGGCAAGAAAATATTATTGAATTATGGAGAGACAACGGAAATTGTTGATGCAGTAGAAATACCTCCTCATTCTTATAAGGTGGTGCAAGAATGAAAAAAAGAAAGAATTTAAAAAATCGTAAGGCAAAGTATGGCTTGTTTTTCATCTTACCTTGGCTTATTGGTTTCAGTGTTTTCGTTGTTTGGCCGTTAGTTCAGTCTTTTTACTTTAGTATGAATGTCATTCGGATGAGACCTACAGGCCGTGTGTTTAAATTTGTTGGTTTTGGTAATTATCAAAATGTTTGGCTTAAAGATATGCTTTTTGTGCAAGAGCTTATTTCATTTTTAGTAAGCACGTTGTTACGCATACCTGTAATTGTGGTGTTTTCACTTCTCATTGCACTGCTATTGAATCAACGGATTAAGTTTAAAGGAACGTTTCGGACTATTTTCTTTTTACCAGTTGTAGTTGCGAGTGGTCCGATTATGAATCAATTGATTTCGCAAGGTGCAACAAGTATTCCGATGATTAACCAAGGTGCGATTAACCAAATTTTGAATACTTTTTTACCAATCTGGTTAGTCAATCCGATTTCTGATTTATTCTCACAAATTATCGTAGTTTTGTGGTATTCAGGTGTTCAGATTCTAATATTTATTGCTGGTTTACAAAAAATTGATCGAAGCTTATATGAAGCGGCAAAAATCGATGGTGGATCTGCTTGGGAATGTTTTTGGAAAATAACACTACCGATCTTAAAGCCAATGATTTTGTTGAATGCGATATACACATTAGTCACACTAGCCAATAGCGGACAAAATAATATTATTAATTTAATATACAATAATATGTTTTCAGCAACTAGAGGCTATGGTTTTGCGTCAGCAATGGCTTGGATGTATGCGATTGTCGTTTTAATAATTTTAGGAATAGTTGGTTTGCTACTAAGAGATTCTAGTCAATCCGTATATAAGCCAAAGAAAAAAAAGAAGGAACACGCTTTGTTTCAAAAAATGAAATTGAAAAGAGGGGTAAGCGATGCAAGAAAATCATAATAAAAAGCAAGCGCTAAGTTCTTCAATTTCAAAAAAACAAATCAAAGAAAATTGGTTGAAATTGAAAAATCGCATGTTAGGGACTAATTCTAAACAAGGTTTCCTGATTCAATTACTTATCTATTTATTATTAATTACCATAGGCTTTATATACTTGTATCCATTAATTTATATGTTATCGACGAGTTTTAAATCGTTGAACGATTTATTAGATACATCGATAAAATGGTTGCCTTCAGGTTTTTACTCAAAAAACTATCAACAGGCATTTTCAGTAATGAATATAAAAGAATCGTTACTAGGAAGTATTATTATTTCTTTGGTTCCGACATTTTTCCAGGTAATAAGTACCGGATTAGTTGGCTATGGTTTTGCTAAGTATCAGTTTCCTTTCAAAAAAACATTAATGTTTTTAATGATTTTTAGTTTCATTATTCCACCACAAATTTTAATGATGCCAACTTACGTTTTGTATAATGATTTAGGACTATTGGGTTCATTAAACTCGTTTATCTTACCCGCATTGTTTGGGCAAGGAATCAAAAGTACAATTTTTGTTCTGATTTTCTATCAATTTTTTAAGCAAACGCCAGTTTCTTTATATGAAGCTGCTGAAGTGGATGGTGCTAGTGAATGGACAATCTTTTTTAGAATTGGTATTCCAATGGCAGTACCCGCTATTATCATTGTTTTCCTATTTTCATTTGTATGGTATTGGAATGAGACCTATCTAGTCAATTTATATCTTGGTAATGGTAGTGGTTCTCGAAATTGGACAACGATGCTAACACAGCTTCAAAGTTTTAAAAGTAACTATGAGGCACTCTACCCTGTGACAGAAAGTGGATCGAATAAACTAAATGAAGGGGTAACAATGGCGGGAACAATGATTACACTTATTCCGTTATTATTGACGTACTTCGTCTTACAAAATTACTTTGTTGAAAGTGTTGATCGCTCAGGTATCACAGGAGAATAATTTTCTTACGGTTCTATTTATTAATTTGACTATAATTTTTTATTGGAGGAATGGAAATGAAGTTCGATAAATTGTTGAAAATGGGAATTGGATTAGCTTTAAGTGCAACAGTTTTAGCGGCTTGTGGCAAGTCAGAAACGAAGGAGGTGCCTGAGGAGTCAGGAGCAGGAAGTGAGGCAACTGGAGAATTAGCAGCGATGACTGAAGAAGAAATTACTTTAACTTTTGCTTCATGGGAAAATCCAGAATTACAACAACATTTAGCAAAAGATTTTATGGAAAAATATCCTAATATTACAGTTGAACTTGTTACAGTCGATCAAGAAAATTGGAATGATGGGTTAACAAATTTAGCAAATACGGGCAGTTTACCAGATGTATTTTGGTATCAAGGAAATGTTGATGTTCCAATCGTGAATGGTTGGTTAGGCGATATGACTGAACAATGGGAAGCTGATCCAGAGTCTTCAGAAGTCTTAGAGACATTGCAACAAACAGGTTATGTTGATAATGAAAGAAAAATGGCAGCGGCTGTTTTTTATCAACCATATACTGTTTTCTTAGATGAAAATGTATTTAATAAATTAAACGTTGATATGCCTAGTCCAGACTGGAAATATTCAGAAATGATTGATTTAATGAAAAAAATGACGGTTCCTGAGCAAGAAATTTTTGGTTACAATGATTTTACAAAGCTAGTAACAATGGGACCAATCGTTCAAGCAGATTCACTGGGTGAATTTGGTTGGGATGGCGAGAAATTTGATATGACAACTTATTGGGCAGAGTCAATGACGCAACAGGCAGAATTAATGCGTACGGGAGTCCATGCACCATTCTTTGATACTGATGAAGCAGAAGCAGCTTTTGGTGATCGTTTATTATGGGCAGCTAGTACTGGTCGTATTGCAATGCAATTAGATGCATGGTGGACGAAAGATTTATTTGCAACTGATGAGTTTGTTGACAAAGGTATTAAATGGGTTCCATATCCAGTACCTCAAGGAGACAATGCTGAAAGTCAAAATAAACCAGGATTTGTCGATTTTGGTAGTGTGTCATCAGCAACGGAACATCCTCGTGAAGCTTATGAATTACTTAAATTTATGGGTTGGGGTAAAGAAGGATGGAATTCTCGTTTAGAAGCATACAAGACATTAACAAATGATGATGGTTCAAAACTATTCACTTACCCAGCTGGATTGCCTTTAACTCAAGATCAAACAATTTGGGATGCAGTTGCTGCGGAATTACCAGATAATGAATATTACAAAAATTACTTAAGCCGTGTTAAGAACCCAGTACCATTAGGTGGCGCAGTAATACCTGGTTTCCAAACGTTCTTAGAGGAGGTTTACTTTGGTGGTGAGTACGGTGATGTTGAAGCGGCAATTATTGCTGGAACGGTAAACGCTTCGGATATTGCAGCAGACTTAACAGAGAAATTAAACCAATACTATGAAGATGCTATGGCAGAAATTTTTTAATCCATTAATATAATTTATTGTAATTGTACTTTAAACATTAGTTGACTAGCCTAACGAAATATCGCTAGGTTAGTCATTTTTTAATATGGATTGAAAGGTGATTTGGCATGAAGAAAAAAATTTTTTTCACAATTAGTATAATAGGTGCATTTATTTTCTTTTCAGCTTGTAACGAAAATCAAGAGCCAGAAGTATCCATTACACCACCTGAGTTTAAAAATGTAGCAGTACATGATCCCTCATTTGTTCAAACAGAGGATTCCTTTTATATCATTGGTTCACATTTACAAGCTGCAAAAAGTGAGGATCTGCTAAAATGGGAGTTAGTATCTGAAAATGTCCAAAACACACCTTTTTTTACAGATATTCGTTCAGAATTTAAGGAGGAATTTGAATACGCTCAAACAGACACTTTTTGGGCATCTGATATTATTCAATTAAAAGATGGTAGATATTATATGTATTATTGTTTGTGTCGAGGAGATTCTCCATTATCTGTACTTGGTGTAGCAATAGCAGATAATATTGAAGGCCCATATAAAAAATCAGAAACATTCTTATATTCGGGCACTTCTCCACAATTTGATCAGCATTACGATGCGACGAAGCATCCTAATGTAATTGATCCGCATGTTTTTTATGATGATGATGGAAAATTATGGATGGTATATGGTTCATATTCAGGTGGTATTTTTATTTTAGAAATGGATGATACGACTGGTTTACCCATCGATAGGAATTCATACGGTAAGAAACTAATGGGTGGAAATCATAGCCGAATTGAAGGTCCTTATATTATTTATAATCCGACAACTGAATATTATTATTTATTTGTTTCGTTTGGAGGATTAGATTCAGTTAGTGGTTATAATATGCGAGTTTCTCGTTCAAAAAATCCAGATGGGCCTTATGAGGACATTCAACAACAGCCAATGGAAAAAGCTAAAGGCAGAGTTAATACTTTTTTTGACGATAAGAGTATTGAACCGTATGGTAATAAAGTTATCGGGAATTTTACATATGAAAAAAATGATGGCATGACCCATGCAGGTTATGTTTCACCAGGGCACAACTCTGTTTATTATGAAGCAGAAAAAGATCGATATTTTCTGATTTTTCATACGAGATTCCCCAATCGTGGAGAACAATATGGTGTTCGAGTACATCAAATGTATTTCACAAAAGATGGTTGGCCGGTTGTCAATCCACTTAGATATTCTGGAGAGGAAGTGGAGGAACCTTTAAAAAAAGAAGTTCCAGGAGCTTATACAGTCATTGAAACAACAAAAGAGATCACAAAATCAATTGAAGAACCATCCTTGATTGAATTAAAAGCAAATGGAAATATCAAGGGGGATTACGTTGGTAAATGGCAATTTAATGAAAAAGATAAAGATGCAGAGATTATTATTGAAGGCATCAAGTATAAAGGGAGATTTGTGGAAAATTGGGATGAAAGACAAGCTGTAAAAGTTATGACTTTTACGGGTTTATCAGAAGAAGGTATTCCTATTTTTATTATTGAAACGAAGGAGAATGAAAATGACTGAAGAAAAAAAAAGTTATAATTATAATAACCCAATCGTACTTGAAAGAGCAGATCCTTGGGTTTATAAACATACAGATGGTTATTACTATTTTACGGGATCGGTTACAGGGTATCGATCAATTGAAATCAGAAGAGCAAAAACATTAAATGAATTGGAAAATGGTGAAGTCTTACATGTTTGGCATGCACCAGATGAAGGGGAAATGAGTCATCTAATCTGGGCACCAGAAATTCATTATCTTCATGGAAAATGGTATATTTATTTTGCTGCAAGCAATAGCGAGGGTGAAAGAAATCAGTACAATCATCATCGAATGTTTGTAATTGAAAATGAACATGAGAATCCAATGAATAACTCTTGGGTCGAAAAAGGTCAGATTGTAACACAATTTGAGAGTTTTAGTTTAGATGCAACTGTCTTTGAACATCGAGGAGAATTGTACTATACTTGGGCACAATTGGATCCACGAATTCCAGGGAACTCCAATCTTTATATCTCGAAGATGGCCAATCCTTGGACGTTAGTAGGGAAACAAACGCTTCTTTCGATTCCGGAATATGATTGGGAGAAAATTGGCTTTAAAGTGAACGAAGCACCAGCTGTAATCATTAGAAATGGCAAAATTTTTATGACATATTCAGGAAGTGCAACTGATGAGAATTACGCAATGGGACTACTTTGGGCTGATGAGGATTCAGATTTATTAAATGGCTTTTCATGGAGCAAATCAAAAGAACCTGTTTTCGTATCATCTGAAGCAAACGCTGTATTCGGTCCGGGGCACAATTCATTTACTAAGACAGAAGATGACTTACAAGACGTCATTGTTTTCCATGCGAGACCAGAAAAAAATAAAGTAGGAGACCCGCTAAACAATCCAAATCGTCACGCCAACGCACAAGTTTTTTATTGGACAGAAGAAGGATTTCCGTATTTTGGAGAACCACAGAAGACGAGAGAGATTTAATATTATTTGTTTTTGAAAGTAAAATATAGTCGATAAAATAAAAAATGCTCTCTTTACATCAAGTTGTAACTAATAGATGTAAAGAGAGTATTTTTTTTTACAAGAAATATTGTGTAATCAAAGTATTAACTATAAAAAACTTTAACTTTAATATCTTGTGAGTAGTTCCCAAAACTTTTTCCAAAAAGTGTGCAACCACCGATATGTTCCGCATCGTCTTTTACTTCAACTCTTAATTTCCATAAATCGATTTTGTTACTATTTAAATCGCTGATAGTTAAATCTGAAAGAGGTTCGCCATCCATGTAAGTCCCATGATGGGTAATTCGTATCGTCTTAAGTAAGCCGTACTGATTTTGGTTATCAGGATACCAAGCAGGTGTGTATTTTCCGCGAATATCTGCGTAATCTCCTGGGCTAGTCCACATTCCTAACTCCGTTTCATTTAAATAAAATGTAATATCTGAAAGCCAATTATTATTTGCGAACGGAAATTCAGAAGATAATTCCATCGAGAGTTCCATCATTTCTAATTTTTCATTTTTATTTAATAAATTAGGGGTTTGATATTCAACAAAACCTTTTGTAAACCACAATAATTGAGCGTCCATACGTGCAGCATCCATAAAATATTTAGGCTCATCCACTTTTCCGATAAACGCATGTTCCGTTGCAAGACCGCAAGTAGGATAAACAGAATAGTTTGTATAATGTCCAACAGGTATTGAGCTTTCTTTTGTATCGAAAGCATTAAAAATTCTTTCAGGAAAATTAATTTCAATTTTATCAACACGAAGACTTGATATTTTTTGTTGACCAACTTTCTCTGTTTTAATAATATTGGCTTTTTCTAATTTGGAAACATGCATTGTAGTGATGGCGCTACTTAGTTTAAGGGCAGTAGCAAGTTCTTTAATATTCATTTTATTTTTTGAGAGTAATTGAATAATTTTTAAGCGCACAGAGCTAGCCAGTGCTTCGTAAACAGCTAAAGATTCATCATTAATTTGTGTTTGCATATAATCACCTTTTCTATTGATGTTAACTCTTATATTAACATGTATATAATGAAATTACCATTTTTATCTCTATGTTATTAATAAAAAAACAAAAATATTCTTGTGTGAAAAGGAAGAAAACGTTGATTCTATAGTATATTCAACGCGAGGTTATGGTTAGTATAATGCTATTTAATTTTAGTGTAAGTAAAATCATAAGTAAAAACAAATATTAATAGAATAGTTATTGACAACGTTTTCTTATGATGTTAGAATTCATGTAAATATTAATAAAAAAGGAGCGTTAATATGAAATCTAAATTATTTGTTAATAAAGTTAATAAATATGCTAAGATAGATCCACGTTTGTATGGATCTTTTGTCGAGCATATGGGTCGAGCAGTTTATAGTGGAATTTATCAGCCGGGGCATCCTTCAGCAAATGAACAAGGTTTTCGTAAAGATGTAATGGCGTTAGTTCAGGAATTAAACGTCCCTATTGTTCGCTATCCAGGGGGGAATTTTCTTTCAGGTTATAATTGGGAAGATGGAATTGGCCCCGTAGAAAATCGTCCAAAACGCTTAGATTTGGCTTGGAAGACACTTGAAACTAACGAAGTTGGGTTACATGAGTTTTCAGAATGGGCAGAACAAGTAGGATCAGAAATTAATATGGCTGTTAACTTAGGAACTCGTGGAATTGATGCCGCTAGAAATTTAGTTGAGTATTGTAACTTTGAAGGTGGTACTTATTGGAGTGATCTAAGAAAAACAAATGGCCGAGAAGAACCTTTTGCGATTAAAACCTGGTGTCTAGGAAATGAAATGGATGGACCATGGCAAATTGGACATAAAACGGCAGATGAGTATGGACGATTAGCAGAGGAAACAGCTAAAGCGATGAAATTAGTTGATGACTCGATTGAACTAGTTTTATGTGGTAGTTCAAATAGTCATATGCCAACATTTGGAGAATGGGAATTGACAGTTTTAGATCATGCGTATGAGCAAATTGATTATTTATCATTGCATCAATATTATGGTAATCACACAAATGACTTAAAACATTATTTAGCACGTTCTTTAGATATGGATGAGTTTATTAGTGGAGTTGTAGCAATTTGTGACGCAATCAAAGCTAAAAAGCATAGTAAAAAAACGATTAATCTGTCTTTTGATGAATGGAATATTTGGTACCATTCAAACGAACAAGATAAAGCCGTAAAACCTTGGCAAGTAGCACCACCAATTTTGGAAGATGTTTATAATTTTGAAGATACATTACTTTTAGGCTGTCTATTAATTACCCTTTTAAAACATGCAGATCGTGTAAAAATAGCTTGTTTAGCCCAATTGGTCAACGTAATCGCTCCAATTATGACTAATCCTGAAGGTGAAGCTTGGCGTCAAACGATTTTCTATCCTTTTGCTCAAGTATCAAACTATGCTAGAGGAGAAGTTATCCGCCCAGTGATTGAAAGTGAAAGTTATGCGACATCAGATTTTGAAGAAGTGCCATATTTGGAAAGTATCGCGGTTGTCAATGAAGAACTAAATGAATTAGTTGTCTTTGCAGTGAACCGTGGTGAAGAAGCAATGACATTTGATATCCAATTGGAAGGCTTTGAAGTAAAAGGTATTCGTGAATTTACACATCTTACAGGTCATGGAATTAAAGAAACAAATACTGAGAATAATGAAATTGTAAAACCAGTAATTTCTGAAGCCATCGAATTAAATGAAGAGCTTGCAATTGCTAAGCTAGAACCATTATCATGGAACGTGATTCGCTTCGCTTTATAATATGACGGAAACGAGGTTGAAAAATGACAATTAAAGTTTTAAATCAAAAATCAGGTCCAGTAATTAGCAAACATATTTATGGACACTTCGCAGAACATTTAGGACGTTGTATTTATGAAGGGATTTATGTAGGTGAAGAATCGAGTATTCCCAATAAAAACGGCATGCGTTCAGATGTTGTAGCTGCGTTAAAAAATATAGATATTCCGGTTTTAAGATGGCCAGGAGGCTGTTTTGCTGACGAATATCATTGGAAAGATGGTATTGGACCTAAAGAAAACCGTAAAAAAATCGTAAATACGCATTGGGGCGGTGTGACGGAAAATAACCATTTTGGAACACATGAATTTTTCGAATTAATTGAGCAACTGGGCTGTGAAGCTTATGTGAATGGAAATGTCGGAAGTGGTACTGTTCAGGAAATGCAAGAATGGGTAGAATATATGACCATGGATGGCGAATCGCCAATGGCAGCCCTTAGAAAAGAAAACGGTCGGGAAAAACCATGGAAAGTTGAATTTTTTGGTGTAGGTAATGAGTCATGGGGCTGTGGTGGAAATATGCGCCCAGAATATTACGCTGATTTATACCGCCGTTATCAGACGTATGTTCGTCAATATGGTTCTGAGAGAATTTATAAAATTGCTTGTGGTCCGAATATTGATGATTATCGTTGGATGGAAGAGTTAATGAAAAATGCTGGACCATGGATGGATGGTATTAGTCTACATCACTATGCTTTAACAGGTGCCTGGGAAGATAAAGGTCCGGCTTTAAATTTTAAAGAAGATCATTGGTGGAGTTTAATTAAAAGTGCACAAAAAATGGATGAATTGATTACAAAACACGCAACGATTATGGATAAATATGATCCAGAAAAACGTATCGGTTTAATTGTCGATGAGTGGGGATCGTGGTTATCCGTTGAGCCAGGAACGAATCCAGGGTTTTTATATCAACAAAACACCATTCGTGATGCGATGGTTGCAGCAGTAACTTTAAATATTTTCC
>DXBN01000265.1 GCA_019116505.1 Candidatus Enterococcus avicola
GGAAAACCAGTGATTGGGTATTCGTTTACTTGGAAGCCTGAAAAGAAAGACGCTAACGACTTCTCACAAGGTCAATTTCAAGATGAACGTCAAAAACTCTTTAACATTCAGCATAATGGTGAATTAACAGAGCAGGAAAAATGGCGCGCCATTGACAAGGTTAAGGGGTTAACTTTAGGCTCTACTGAGAAACAAGCATTGGCTGATAAACAGGCCGAGCACGATAAAAAAATAAGAGATCAAGCAAGACAAGAAGCACTTGCTGAACTCCGAAAGGGGTTTGGAAATCATGCCTAAAACAATTAGAGAACTTGCTGATGAATTTGATGTATCAAAACAGGCCATTAGGAAAAAGCTCGATGCAAACTTTAGAGCAAACTATGTACAAACTGTGACTAGGAACGGAGTACAAACGTTAGTTATTACCAATTCAGGTTATTTGCTGTTAAAGCAACATTTTAGTGGTGGTAACAACCAGAAACCAGATGGAGGAACATTTACTAGTAACACTGGTAACAGGAATCAAGATACAATAAAATTACTCAACCAACAATTAACGATCAAAGATAGTCAAATTAAAGAAAAAGATGCACAATTAAAATCAATGCAAAAATTATTAGATCAATCACAACAATTGCAACTAATGGCTGAGAAAAAAATTGAAGAATTTAAATCAATTACTCTTAAAAAAGATGACTTTACTCCCTCCAATCCAGAAAGTGAAGATAATACTTCAAACACAAAAAATGCTTGGTGGCATTTTTGGTAAAAATCTAAAAGTACCACTAATTTTAAAAACTTGTAGTACTAACCTAAAAAGTTAATAACTGCCTTATGTATTATTTTATCAAGTATAGAACGGAATACGCTAAAATAGTCTTTGATTAATAAATATCAGAAAAGGAGAAGTTAAATTCATGGATATTCCAACCCGTCGACAGCAATTTAAAGCTCTTGTTCAAGCACAATCGACTGTCATTTCGGCGCTACCTTACTTATTAGGTTGTGCCTTCACCTATTTTTATTACGATCACTTTAATATTGGCGATGCTGCTCGCCTCTTTATTGCGGTCATCTGTTTCCACCTTGCCGTTAACGGTCACAACCAATATACCGATTACAGGAGGTTCAATGCCAGCGGCTCAGTTTCGGAGAATAACATTATTGCCAAATTTAAAATCAGCCTTTCTTGGGCCCGATTAATTATTGGCAGTCTCGTTCTCCTTTCAGCAGTAATTGGGATCTATCTGACATTTAAGACTGGCTGGCCGCTACTTTTGATTGGTCTCTTAAGTTTTTTGATTGGGTACGCCTACTCTGGTGGCCCTCACCCGATTCTTAAGACCCCTTTAGGTGAACCAGCTTCCGGGATCACAATGGGCTACAACATTACCCTACTCGCCATCTACGTCAATATTTATAACAGTCCTCAATTTGACCCCTTCTTCTGGCTAAAGGGCCTCATTGTTGCTCTGCCAGCAATTCTTGTAATTAGCAACGTCATGCTTGGAAATAATATTTGTGACCGGGACGAAGATATTCAAATCGGCAAGCACACTCTTGTCTACTATATCGGTCGTTCCGCAGCCATGAAGGTTTTAATCGCTTGTTACGTTCTAAGTTATATTATGATCATCGTTGCGGTAGTCCTTCACTACTTACCTGTGCTGACCCTGCTAAGTCTTGTTACCATCCCCATCGTTTACCAACGAATTAAAGTTTTTGTCCAACATCCCGATAAAATGACGACATTCTTTAATATTCTGATCGGCCTTCAATTAATTCTGGTTAGTGAAATTCTCTTTACGATTATTGGCATCATTATCAAAGTCATATAAGACAGTTAAAGGACCCCTGGTAAAAGCCTCAACTGACTTCTATTAGAAACTGTTTGAGGTCTTTGAAAGACGCTTGAATTTCCGGTAAAATATGTGAAAAAAGGACTTCATTATGACTGATTATCCCAACAATATTACTCGGTAACAATTTTTCATAGCTTAAACTCGCTTTTTGGTAGATTGTAAAATAAAAAAGATATAACTTGTTCCAGGCCGATAAGATACAAAAACACATAGGACATTGAGAAGCTAGCATAGAAAACTATGTGTTGCATTTTAGGGTCTATAACTATCAAATAACCCCTCAAAAACATTGAAAGAATAACCCCTAATATCTATAATATAGATATTAGGGGTTATTTGTTTTAATATTAAATAAATAACTTCTTCTATTTGTCATCAATACTAAACAATAATTTGTACAAAGTGATTATTTCTTCTAGTTCTTCACGCGATACATGATCGACAATAGTTTCATCAGTGACATGTCTTGCCCGTAAATCTAAGGCTATGGTTTGATCTAATAATACTTTTCCATATACTGTTTGACTACTAGTTAGTCGATGATACATTGGAAAATTACGCTTGGTACTGCTAATTGGAGCCACAATCGTCATGTTACTTGTCTGACAGACTAGATCATTGCTTAGCGCAATGGCTGGTCGCTTATTCATCTGTTCATGACCACGGCTTGGATTAAAGTTAACATAAAATATATCACCTTGGCTTACCATTGAAGTTCATTACCTTCTGACTTTCCCCAATCAAGCTCGTGATCCCTTTTCCCGTCATCTTGCCAATCCTTAAATAGTTCGTGAATATTGGTTGGGTTCTTTTTTATTGGTGTTAAAACAATTGATCCATTTTCAATGGTTATTGTCATATCTTGGTTATCATCTAATTTCAGTTGTTTAATAATTTGGCTAGGAATTCTAGCAGCTTTCGAGTTTCCCCACTTTGCTAAGCGTGTTTGTTCTTTAATA
>DXBN01000266.1 GCA_019116505.1 Candidatus Enterococcus avicola
ACAATGACACACATCTTTGATACAATTATCGAACATATTCCAGCTCCAGTCGATAATAGTGACGAACCATTACAATTCCAAGTTTCTTTATTAGACTACAATGACTATGTAGGTCGTATTGGGATTGGCCGTGTTTTCCGTGGAACAATCCGTGTTGGTGACCAAGTTGCCTTAATGAAACTTGATGGCACAGTGAAAAAATTCCGTGTTACAAAATTACTTGGTTTCTTAGGCTTTGACCGTGTTGAAATTCAAGAAGCAAAAGCGGGCGATTTAATTGCCGTTTCAGGTATGGAAGACATCTTCGTTGGGGAAACAGTAACACCTGAGAACCATCAAGAAGCTTTACCAATATTACACATTGATGAACCAACATTACAAATGACTTTCTTAGTAAATAATTCACCGTTTGCTGGACGTGAAGGTAAATACGTGACTGCTCGTAAAATTGAAGAGCGCTTAATGTCTGAGTTACAAACAGATGTTTCATTACGTATTGATCCAATCGGCCCGGATTCATGGATTGTTTCTGGTCGTGGCGAACTTCATTTATCAATTTTAATTGAAAATATGCGTCGTGAAGGTTATGAGTTACAAGTATCACGCCCGAAAGTTATCGAACGTGAAATTGATGGCGTGAAGTGTGAACCATTTGAACGCGTACAAATCGACACACCAGAAGAGTACCTAGGTTCAGTCATTGAATCATTAGGTAATCGTAAAGCTGAAATGCAAGATATGATTAACACTGGTAATGGTCAAGTCCGTATCATTTTCTTAGCACCTGCTCGTGGTTTAATTGGTTATACAACAGAATTCCTATCCCTAACTCGTGGATATGGTATTTTCCATCACACATTTGATCAATATTTACCGATGATTCAACAACAAATTGGTGGTCGTCATCACGGAGCGCTTGTCTCAATTGATACAGGTAAAGCGACAACGTATTCAATCATGAGTATTGAAGAACGTGGAACAGTTTTTGTTGAACCAACAACAGAAGTTTACGAAGGCATGATTATTGGTGAAAATGCTCGTGATAATGACTTAACTGTTAACATCACGAAAGCAAAACAAATGACAAACGTTCGTTCAGCGAATAAAGATCAAACGTCTGTTATCAAAAAACCTCGCCGTTTAACATTAGAAGAATCTTTAGAATTCTTAAATGAAGACGAATATTGTGAGGTAACACCTGAAAGCATTCGTTTACGTAAACAAATCTTAAACAAAAACGAACGTGAAAAAGCATCTAAGAAAAAGAAAAAAGCTGAATAATTAACAATTTTAACTCCTCGGGAAAATGCTTCTCGAGGAGTTTTTTCTATATAAAGAACGAAATCATTTTAATGAACAAGGTATCTAGTGAGAAACCAATCAGAATTATAAGTAAATTAATAATCAACAGGAACAAAAAAAGTTAATCCAAGTCGAGAATAAAGGTAGATTCTTTTTTGAAAGATCTCTTGGTCTGGGAAATAGCGATTGTTCGCTATTTCATTGATTATTGCTTTTTTAGATGGAAAATGGGGTAAGAAAAGTGTAAAAGGCGTATTTGTTATTTGCTAACTTTTCATTTTTTCAACGATTAATAGATACGCAATTTTGAATAAAAAATTTTTTAATGTGGGTAACTTAAGAATCTATTAAGTTAAAAGCTTGATAAATGAACCTTTTATAAAATGTTTTTTTTATTAAAGGTCGAAAAAAGTTTCATATTTACAAAATGTTTCACAGGTTGTAAATTTATGTTTTTCTTGAAAAGTTCCAAGGAATAACAGGAAAGTTGTGATATAATAATGAAACGAATAAAAAAGGAGGGTATTGGAATGGAAGAATTTTCCGATAAAAAAGCTATTGCGCTTCTAGAGGAAGAAGCAAATCGCATTCGTCTTTTAATTTCGAATCAAAAAAATAGCCTGTGCATCGCCCATTGTAAAGCTTTTGAAGAAGTTGTTGATACTCAAATGTACGGACTCTCTCGCCAAATCGCTTTTGCCATTTCTTTGGAGGCGATAACGAACAATGAAGGGCAGCAATTATTAAGTGACTTAGAACGCGATTTAAATCGTATGTATCATGAAGTGTTTGCTGAACGCAAAGAAATTGAAACAGGCAAGGAGGATTAAGCACTTGCCAAAAACATTTAAAAAGAGACATTTACTTGACTGGGGAATTTTACTACCCTATTTTGTCCTTAATATATTAGGGCTAATGATGGTTTATAGTACGACTTCTTATGTTCAATTAATTCAAGGTGGTAACACCGCGAAACAAGCGATTAGTCAATTTGCTTTTTGGATAATTAGCTTGATTGCAATTTTTACTATTTACAAGATGAAACTCGACTTTTTAAAGAAAAAGGGGATTGTCTATTTTGCGATGGTCGTTGTGACTTTTTTGCTCATTCTAGCTTTTTTATTTGAACCAATTAATGGAAGTCGAGGATGGATACCTATTCCAGGTGTCGGTACTATTCAACCAGTTGAGTTTTTAAAAGTAATTATTATTTGGTTTTTAACCGTCGTCTTAGCTAAAAATCAAGAGATTGTTCAAAAAAAGTTTTTTGATATCGTCAAAGGTTCACTGTTTGTCATTTTTGGACAAATTGTTATCTTAGCACTTTATCCAGATTTTGGAAATGCTGCTGTCATTGTTTTGTTGGTTATGATTCTTTTATTAGCAAGTGGGATCAGTTATCGCTTTACTTTAGCGACAGGTGGGCTAGCTGTGGTAGGTAGTTACCTCGCTGTTTTATTTGTTAATAGTGTGGGGAGTCCCTTTTTACCTGCCCATGTAGTGTCACGATTTGCGGCTTTTAGAAATCCATTCTTAGATGAATTTGGTGATGGTCATCAAATGATTCAAGGTTACTACGCTATGTTTAATGGAGGACTCTTTGGCCGTGGTCTTGGAAATAGTATTCAAAAAAATGGGTTCTTAAAATTTGCCCATACCGATTTTGCCTTTGCAATCGTGGTTGAGGAATTAGGCTTAATTGTTGCGATCATTGTACTAGGAATTTTATTTTATATGATTGCACGCATTATTTTAATCGGAACCCGCTCAAATGATCCATTTAACTCAATTATGTGTTATGGAATCGGCGGTCTATTATTAATTTCTGTTTTTGTTAATTTAGGTGGGATTACAGGTATTATCCCACTAACAGGGATTACCTTCCCATTTATTAGTCAAGGTGGTTCGAGTTTATTAACTTATTCGATTTGTATCGGATTTGTCTTGAATATTAGTGCGGACGAGAAAAGGAAAAAATATCAATTGGTTTAATTAAAAAGGAGTAGTCGTATGAAAAAAATATTAGTAGCAAACCGTGGAGAAATTGCAACGCGCGTTTTTCGTGCCTGTGCAGAGTTAAAAATTAAAACAGTCGGCATTTATGCCCAAGAAGATGAATATTCTGTTCATCGTTTCAAAGCAGACGAAGCCTATGTTGTTGGTAAAGGCAAACGTCCAATTGATGCTTATTTAGATATTGAAGATATCATTCGAATTGCAAAAGACTCCGGAGTTGAAGGGATTCACCCAGGTTATGGTTTCTTATCTGAAAACTTAGAGTTCGCTCGCCGTTGTGAAGAAGAAGGTCTGATTTTTATCGGTCCAACGACGCACCATTTAGATATTTTTGGTGATAAAATTAAAGCCAAACAAGCAGCGATTGAAGCAGGCGTTCAGTCAATCCCTGGTACAGATGGTCCAATTGACTCCATTGAAGATGTCTTAGCTTTTGCGGACGAATATGGCTATCCTGTTATGATTAAAGCCGCTCTTGGTGGTGGTGGTCGTGGAATGCGCGTGGCGCACAATGAAGCTGAAGCTAGAGAAGGGTATGATCGAGCGAAGAGTGAAGCGAAAGCGGCTTTTGGTAGTGATGAAGTTTATGTTGAAAAATATATTAGTCAACCAAAACATATTGAAGTTCAAATTTTAGGTGATACACACGGCAACGTGATTCACTTATTTGAACGTGACTGTTCGGTGCAACGTCGTCATCAAAAAGTCGTTGAAGTAGCCCCTTGTGTCTCAATGTCAGCTGAACAACGGAAAGAAATTTGTCAAGCAGCGGTTAAATTAATGAGCCACGTAGGTTATGTAAATGCGGGTACAGTTGAATTCTTAGTTGAAGGCGATAATTTTTACTTTATCGAGGTTAATCCTCGTGTTCAGGTGGAACATACAATTACTGAATTAATCACGGATGTTGATATCGTGACTAGTCAAATCTTGATTGCTCAAGGATTAGATTTACATAAAGAAATTGGTATCCCGACACAAGATAAACTAACCTTTGAAGGTGCAGCAATTCAATGTCGTGTGACGACTGAAGATCCGTTAAATAACTTCATGCCAGACACGGGTAAAATTGATACTTATCGTTCACCAGGTGGTTTTGGTGTACGTTTAGACGTGGGTAATGCATATGCCGGTGCTGTTGTTACGCCGTATTTTGATTCATTACTTGTTAAAGTTTGTACACATGGTGCAACGTTTGAACAAGCAATTAGCAAAATGGAACGTAGCTTGAAAGAGTTCCGTATTCGTGGAGTGGAAACCAACTTAGCCTTTATGCGTAATGTTGTGCAACACCCAGAGTTTCGTACTGGTAAAGCTCATACAACCTTTATCGATACAACGCCTGAATTATTTGAATTCCCGAGTACAAGAGACCGTGGCAACAAGACAATGAAATATATTGCCGAGATCACAATTAATGGTTTCCCTGGAATTGAAAAGAATCGCAAAAAATATTTTGATGCACCACGTATCCCTAAAAAGTTGGAGCTTGTTGAGCCAAAAATATTAACAGCGAAAAGCATTTTAGATACACAAGGTGCTGATGCTGTATCGAAGTGGGTTTTAGATCAAAAGAATGTCTTACTAACGGATACGACTTTCCGTGATGCGCATCAAAGTTTATTAGCAACACGTGTTCGAACGACTGATATCGCTAAAATTGCGACGCAAACCGAGCAAGCCATTCCAACTTTATTCTCAAGCGAGATGTGGGGCGGGGCGACTTTTGATGTTTCGTATCGTTTCTTAACTGAAGATCCGTGGGAAAGATTGCGCACGATTCGTAAACGCATGCCAAATACGTTATTACAAATGTTATTCCGTGGTTCGAATGCGGTTGGTTATTCCAACTATCCAGATAATGTTATTGTTGAATTCATCAATGAAGCAGCTAGTCAAGGAATTGACGTATTCCGTATTTTTGACAGTTTAAATTGGATTCCACAAATGGAAAAGAGTATTCAAGCGGTCCGAGATGCAGGTAAAATGGCAGAAGCGGCGATTTGTTATACAGGTGATATTAACGATCCAAGTCGTGCTAAATATAACGTCCAATACTATATCGATATGGCAAAAGAGCTACAAGCGTTAGGAGCTCATACGATTGCGATTAAAGATATGGCCGGACTCTTAATGCCACAAGCTTCTTATCGTTTAATTAGTGAATTGAAAGCAGCTATTGATATCCCAATTCATTTGCATACACATGATACAAGCGGAAACGGGATTATCACATACTCAGCGGCAGTAACGGCTGGGGTCGACATTGTCGATGTGGCAATTAGTGCGATGAGTAGTCATACGAGCCAACCAAGCTTAAGTAGTTTATATTATGCTTTGGTCAACGGAAAACGCGTACCAGATGTTGAAATTAAAAAAGTTCAAAAATTAAATCACTACTGGGAAGATGTTCGTTTATACTACAAAGCCTTTGAAAATGGTTTAAATGCACCGCAAACAGAAGTTTATCTACATGAGATGCCAGGTGGTCAATACTCAAACTTACAACAACAAGCTAAAGCAACTGGTTTAGGTGATCGTTGGGATGAAATTACTGCAATGTATCGCCACGTCAACATGATGTTTGGTGATATCGTTAAAGTTACACCTTCTTCAAAAGTTGTAGGTGATATGGCACTCTTTATGGTCCAAAATAATCTAACCGAAGAAGCGATTTATGAACGAGGCATGGAATTAAGTTTCCCAGAATCAGTTGTGAGCTTCTTTAGAGGTGATTTAGGTCAACCAGTGGGTGGCTTCCCGAAAAAATTACAGTCGATCATTTTAAAAGGAAAAGAAGCATACGATGTTCGACCAGGATCATTAGCAGCGCCAGTTAATTTCGATGAAGTAAAATCGGAACTTACTCAACTAATCGGTTATGAGCCAAAACAAGAAGAGGTTTTGAGCTACTTAATGTATCCAGAAGTATTTTTAACGTACCGTAAATCTTATGACATGTTTGCAGATGTTAAAGTCTTAGATACACCAACATTCTTTTATGGTATGCGTTTAGGTGAAAGAATTAACGTCGAAATTGAAAAAGGAAAAGTCTTAATTATTCATCTAGATGATATTGGCGAGCCTGACCTAGAAGGAAATCGAACATTGTTCTTTAACTTGAATGGTCAACGTCGTGAAATCGTCGTTAAAGACAATTCAATTAAGAGTACGGTTCAAGCCAAACGAAAAGTTGAACCAACGAATAAAGAACAATATGGGGCAACAATGTCAGGTTCTGTCTTAGAAGTCAGTGTCAAACGTGGCGATAAAGTTAAACGTGGCGATACTTTATTAGTGACGGAAGCCATGAAAATGGAAACAGCGATTCAATCACGTTTTGATGGTGTAGTTGAACATATTCATGTAACGGCCGGTGAACCAATTCAATCCGGTGACTTATTAATTGAAGTCCGTGAAAAATAATGAAATGAAAATTTAAAGAAGAGGAGGTGGATTTTGTGAAACGGCGAGGACTGCTTTTTGTCGGGATATTGTTGCTTTGTTTTATCGGTGTGTATTTACAACCGATAATTTCATACAAAGCTTCACCTCAACCAATTCAACCGACCATTCACAAAGAACCACCTTCAACGACTTTAAATACGCAAAAAATCACAACAGAAGGCTTAGCTGTTTGGATTGGCGAACCGATTACTAAGTTTGAACAATTTGTAGGCTCCGCAACAAGCGTTACTGATTCGGGTTTTGAATTTAAGTATCATACGTACCAAACGAGTGAAATGGGCTACTTAGAAGTCGCGACAACCAGTCAAAAAATTAACAGCATTAAAGTCTTGCGCTCTGGTGAAATGGATATTACACCTTTTTACTTTGAAATGGACTTGCAAGATGTGACGAAGTTTACCACGATTTCGCCGAATGTTACATTTGACTATCGTGGCGATACGTATAGTTTAGAATTGATGGAAGACGATATGAATTATCGACCGCTTGTTGCTTTTGATAATGGAACGTATGCTATTTTATTTTTTGATCATCGTCAAACGTCACGAGGCTTATATAGTTTGATGTATCTAGATGTGGAAACGCTACTTAAATTATCGCCTTATCTAGTGACAGAAGGCTCAGACATTCATTATGTAGCACAAAAAAATGCTGATTGGGAACAAATTAATCGTGAGAATATGGTAAAAAGCTTAAATACGATGCAACGCTTACGCAAAAATTTTGGCTTTCAACGGTATCAGACTGACTTTGGGTTACAAAATAAATCAGAAAAACTTTTAACACATTTTTTAGAAAATCCAGAAGAAATTTTATCAACCGAGCGTTTGCAATCGTTACAGCGAGTGGCTCGCTATGAAGAACATCAAACGTGGATTTTAAGTAATAAAGAAGCAAAGAACCTTTTAGAAAAAGAATTCGATGATATCACCATGCATTTTGAAATGCCTGTCTATGATCCAATCTTTACGATCATGTCATGGTACAATAACCCCTATTTAGTGACGCATCTTTATTTTGAAAAATTGGAATCAATAGGGATTGCCTTCTCTAAAGAAAATGTGTTAGTCTTATTTCAAGAAGTTAAAAATACAACAGAAAGTAGTGACTAACATTGATTTATAATGATCATTTTTTTGATATTGAGGATCAAACGCAACGAGTGATTGATCAAATCTTTAAAAGTCATTCTTTTAAAGAATATATAGCTAAAAAAAAAGAAATGTATGTTGATAGTGAAGTTGTGACTATCCGCCAAGAATTCTTAGATAAAAAAGAAGCTTTTGACCGGATTGCTGAATATGGGAAGCATGCACCGGATTACCGTGATCGTCAAAGAGGGTTACGTAAAGCCAAACGTGCACTAGATTTACATCCAAAAGTTGCAGAATTTCGTTTAGCTGAAACCCAATTACAAGGGATTTTGGACGAGATTATTATTAAAATTGCTGCAACCTTTTCTGAGGATGTCATTGTTGAAACAGGGAATCCATTTTTTGAAAAAGGATCCTCATGTAAAGGAGGCTGTAGCCATGGGTGAGTTCGTATTCCAAAAACGAAGAGGTTTAATTATTTGGGTTTACAGCTTAAAACAGTTAAAAAATTTAAGACGTTTTGGACTGATTCATTTTGTGTCACATAAAATGAAGTATGTCGTTCTTTATGTGAATGAAGAAAACGTTGATGAAGTGATTCAAAAAGTTAACCGACTCCATTTTGTTCGTCGAGTAGAAATGTCATTTAGACCAGATATTGAAATGAACTTTGCTGACAAAATTGGCACGAAGGCAGCTTACCAAGTTGAAGAAGAACCTTCTGAAGATGAAACAAAAGAAGAAGTTGCAACAGAAGGCCAACTTGTAACTAATCATTAATAATATCGGACAGCTTAATTCTCATTCAAACAATTCAGTAGATGACCCATCGTTGTCTCACGTTCGTTTACTGAGAAGAGAGCTGTTTTTTTAATTTGAGGAGTGACAAAAATGCGAGTAATTTCAGGAGATTATCGTGGTAGAAGATTAAAAAGCTTATCTGGTGACAATACACGACCAACTAGTGATAAAGTGAAAGAATCGATTTTTAATATGATTGGTCCGTATTTTAATGGTGGGGAGGTCTTGGATCTTTTTGCTGGCAGTGGTGGTCTTGCAATTGAAGCCGTCTCACGCGGCATGGATCACGCGGTTTGCGTTGATCGAAACTATCAAGCGATAAATGTTATTAAAGAAAACATTCAGATTACAAAAGAAATAGAAAAATTTGAAGTTATTAAAGGCGATGCGAAGCAAGTCATTCAGCGTTTAGCAATCAATGGTAGAGTCTTTGATTTAGTTTTCTTAGACCCGCCATACGCTCAACAAGCGGTTGTCGAAGATTTAGAGAAAATGTTAGCAACTAAGATGATTGCTTCAAATGCTCTGATTGTCTGTGAAACAGATAAAAAATTTGAATTACCGGAAAAAATAGGTACACTAGAACAAACACGTCGCCAGGTCTACGGCTTAGCAGCGATTACGATTTACCGAAATGAGGAACAATAATGAAAAAAATTGCTTTATTCCCAGGAAGTTTTGATCCTTTAACAATGGGACACCTAGACACAATTCGTCGTGGCGCAAAATTATTTGATGAATTAATTATCGGTGTTTTTGTAAATAGTAATAAAAAAACTTTCTTTACAGCAGAAGAAAAAGTTCAATTAATTGAAGAAGCGGTTAAAGACATTCCAAATGTACGTGTCGTTTTTCAAGAAACAGAACTGACGGTGGTAACCGCGAAACGCTTAGGTGCTTCAATTTTACTTCGTGGTATTCGTAGCATGAAAGATTATGAGTATGAACGGGATATTATGGAAATGAATTATCATTTAGATCCGGAAATCGAAACAGTTTTCTTATTAGCTCGCTCGAAGTACAATCATATTAGTTCAAGTTTATTAAAAGAAGTCCTATTGTTTGATGGGGATGTTAAACCGTACTTACCAGAAAATGTTTATCAATTAATGATGAAGAAGCGTGATGCTAAATGAAGAAAAAATTTTCAGTCAAATATTTACTATTACTAATCGTAGCAATTTTTATTGCGGCTAGTGTTTTTTTACCAGTTCCATACTTTATTCAAAGACCAGGTTCGACTGTACCTTTGGCTGAATTAGTGACGGTCAATGGGCAAGAAGATGATGCTCCAGGATCGTATTCATTGACCTCAGTTGGCGTTTACCAAGGAACCGCTTTACGTCTTTTACAAGCCAAATTTGACCCTTTTTCTGAAATAATCAGTGAAGAAGAAATGTTTGGAGGGGCAACGAGTGAAGAATACAATCAAATGCAAGAGTATTTTATGACCTCATCACAAAACAGTGCAATTGAGCAGGCCTTAAAACTAGCTGATAAGCCGTATCATTTTGAATTTAAAGGGGTCTATGTGATGCATATTGATCCTGCTTCAGATTTTATCGACAAGTTAGCGGTGGGTGATACGGTTGTCGAAGTCGATGGAAAACAATTTGAAAGTTCACAAGAATTTATGGATTATGTTCAAAATAAAAAAGTTGGCGATACGGTTATGATTAAATTCTTACGTAATGGTAGCGAAAATAAAGCTAGTGGACAATTAATCGAGTTACCCAGTAATCAAAAGGCAGGCATCGGTATTAGTCTAGTTGATCACACTGCCATTTCTTCAGATGAGAAGATTGAGTTTCATGTTGAAAATATTGGCGGTCCTTCTGCAGGACTGATGTTTACTTTACAAATCTATGATCAACT
>DXBN01000267.1 GCA_019116505.1 Candidatus Enterococcus avicola
CAACGTCCAAATCCATTTAGTAAATCAATCTATGAAAATATTACTTTTGCTTTAAAACGTCACGGGGAAAAAGATAAACATAAATTGGATGAAATTGTTGAAACGAGCTTAAAACAAGCGGCGCTTTGGGAACAAGTGAAAGATTCCTTAAATAAAAGTGCCTTGGCATTATCTGGTGGTCAGCAACAACGTCTATGTATTGCACGCGCCATTGCAATGAAACCAGATGTTTTACTGCTAGATGAGCCCGCTAGTGCCCTTGATCCAATTTCGACGGGTAAAGTTGAAGAAACAATTGTTAGCTTAAAAAAAGATTATTCAATTGTCATTGTAACGCACAATATGCAACAAGCAGCGCGTATTAGTGACTATACTGCATTCTTTTACTTAGGTAATGCGATTGAATACGATGAAACAAGTAAAATCTTTACTCGTCCAAAAATTCAAGCGACGGAAGATTACGTCTCTGGACATTTTGGTTAGAAAGGAAGGGAAATAACATGACGGAAACAATTCTTTCCTCTCGTGACTTGCATTTATATTATGGGAAAAAAGAAGCATTAAAAGGGATTGACCTTTCAATTAATAAAGGGGAAATCACGGCAATGATTGGTCCTTCAGGCTGTGGTAAGTCAACATACTTACGTTCGCTTAACCGCATGAACGATCTAATCCCAGGTGTTACAATCACAGGTAGTGTGATGTACAAAGGAAAAGATATTTATAGTCCTAAAACGGATACCGTTGATTTACGTAAAGAAATTGGTATGGTATTCCAACAACCAAATCCGTTTCCATTTTCAATTTATGAAAATGTTATTTACGGTTTAAAACTAAAAGGTGAAACGAACAAACAAGTGCTTGATCAGGTTGTAGAAGAGAGTTTAAAAGCAGCATCTGTTTGGGAAGATGTGAAAGATAAGTTGCATCAAAGTGCCTTATCTTTATCAGGTGGTCAACAACAACGGGTTTGTATTGCACGTGTACTGGCAGTCGATCCTGAGATTATTCTTTTAGATGAGCCAACCAGTGCGTTAGACCCGGTTTCTTCAGGAAAAATTGAAAATACATTGTTACGCTTGAAAGAAAAGTATACAATGATTATTGTGACGCATAATATGTCTCAAGCGTCACGTATTTCTGATAAAACAGCCTTTTTCTTAAATGGCGATTTAATTGAATTTGATAATACCAAAAAGATTTTTATGAACCCTGGCCAAAAAGAGACCGAGGATTATATTTCTGGTCGTTTCGGTTAAATAAAAAATAGAATCCGTACTGGAAAGGAAGATTGGGATGCTACGAACACAATTTGAAGAAGATTTACTAAATTTACATAATCAATTTTATGAAATGGGAATGCTTGTGAGTAGAGCCATTCATAATTCAGTTCAAGCCTATGTGAAACATGACAAGTCATTAGCTCAAGAAGTGATTAAAAAAGATGAAGATGTCAATCAGATTGAAATCCGTTTAGAGAAAAAAAGTTTTGAAATGATTGCCTTGCAACAGCCCGTAACGACAGATTTACGTCGTATTATTACGGTAATGAAGGCCAGTTCAGACTTAGAGCGGATGGGTGATCATGCGGTGTCGATTGCGAAATCAACAATCCGTATGAAAGGGGAAACACGTATTCCTGAACTAGAAAAAGCTGTTTATGAAATGTCTGATTACGTCAAAAAAATGGTTGATAACGTCTTGATTGCCTATGTAAAAACAGATCAAGAGGATGCAAGACTAATTGCTGAAATGGATACGAAAGTTAACCAATGTTATCGTGATATTTACTATCAAACGATTAGAGAGATGAAAAATAATCCGGAATTAATCGTAGTTGGAACGGAATACTTAAACGTTGCCCAATATTTAGAACGGATTGGAGACTACGTAACAAATATTTGTGAATGGATTGTTTACTTGGCTACTGGTAAAATAAGTGAACTAAATTCAAATCGTACAGAAGAGCTTTAATTAAATAAAACTTCTAATAAATTGGATTTTCAGTCCAGTTATTAGAAGTTTTTTAATTGAAAAATTGGTACTTAAGACCTATGTTTTTTCTAAATAAAACAGGCATAATAGGGATACAAGGTAAACTTGTGAAAATACTTTGCTTGAGGAGGCAATTTCCATGAACGAAAGAGAAAGAATATTGGAATTAGTAAAAAAAGGTGTGCTTTCTACGGATGAAGCCTTAGACTTACTAGAACAAATTGGCAAAAAGAACGAGACAATTGAAAAGACACCCATTTCTGTCGATGAAATCGATACTGAAAATATTGAATTAGATGAAGAAGATTTATTTGAAAGTAAGCAAACAGAAGATCAAAAAAATTTAGAAGAAATTTTAAATCGACTTGCGACAGAATCGAATCAGGCATCCGCAGAATTGGATACCGTTATGGTTGGGATTGATGGTTTGAATAAAGCTTTAGCTGAAGCGCGTGAAGCTTTGATGGAAATCAATACAAAAGAAGAGTTGGATTCATTAACTGAAGAGGAATTAGACATCCGTCATAATCTTGAAGAAGAGATTAAAGATTTTGAATTAGCTTTAGTTGACTTAAAAGAAGAAAAAGCGCAGCTTGAAGGACAATTAAGAAACATTCGTCGTTCAAAATGGTCTCAAAAAAAAGAAGAATTAAACCAAAAAATTGAGATTCCTGAAGACTGGAAAGAGCAAGCAAGTGAAACCATCAACCAAGTTGGCGGAAAAGTGGCAGATGTGACGAGTCAAATGGGAAAATTTTTCAAAAAAACCATCGAGTCTGTTTCACAAACAGTAGGCGAAAACGTCGAATGGAAAGACATTAACCTAAAAATTCCAGGCGTAGCAACAACCAAATTCACGAAAGACTTTGAATTCAGTGATGTTGCACCAACAATCATCGATGTTCAAGTTGCTAACGGAGATATTGAATTGCGTTTCTGGGATCAAGAAGATATTCGAATTGAAACAGAGATTAAATTGTATGGTAAAATGGATGCTGAAACACCATTGGCTGCTTTTGAAGAGCGTAGTCAGATTGTGGTGGATGATGAGCAAATCGTCTTTAAAGTACCAAATAAACGGGTGCGAATTGATGCAATTTTCTACTTGCCAATCCGGACTTACGATTATACAACATTTAAACTTTTAAATGGTGATGTAACGATTAAAGAGCTAGATACAAAAGATATTTACATCAAATCAACTCATGGCGATATCAAAATTGAAGGGTTAAAAGCTTCAATGCTTGAAATGTCTTGTGTCAATGGCGATATTACCGTAACGAGTGGCCATATTTTAGATGCGATTATTGAAAGTGTCAATGGCGATGTTAAAGTTGCTACGAATTTAGAAAATTTAAGCGTTAATTTAGTCAATGGCGACATTCGTTTAACATTAAAAGAAGAAGCGTTACGTCGTGTGAAAGTGACAACCGTCAATGGTGATGTTAAAGTTGCGTTACCAGGTACTATTGGTTTAGAAGGAATCGTAAAATCCAACCTAGGTAGTATTAAAAACCGCTTAACCGATTTTGAAGTGGTCCGTGAAAAAACAGAAAGAACCAATCAATTATTGCATTTTCGTCGCGTAGCCGATAAGATGGCACAAGTGGAACTTTCAACAACTACAGGAAATATTTACTTAAAAAATAACGAAGAGTCAGTCTAAAAGCGTCGTCAATCAACAAAGAATGAAAAACATTGCTTAGTGTCTAGCACGCTTAAAACTGGGAAGGTGGAAAAAATGAAAAAAAGATTAACAAAATCAAGATCAAATATAGTGATAACAGGAACGTTAGCAGGAATAGCAGAATATTTAAATGTTGATCCGACAATTGTCCGTGTGCTATTTGTCTTTATCTCATTAATGGGTATGGGTTCACCAATTTTACTTTATATCATCATGATGATAGTGATTCCGGCAGCAGATAAATCAAATGATCGTCGTGGCTATGGTAACGATAATCACTATTACAACAGCAATAAATATGATAATCGTTCAAAATCATCTTCAAGAAAAGAAGCAGAACGTGTAGATGAAGATGACTGGAGTGATTTTTAGTGACATATTTCCAACGCGTTTTAGTCAACATGTTGGCTTTCATTTCACTAACCGTCCTCTTTCCCGAGATGTTTTTTGTTAAAAGTTTTACGACGGCACTTGTTGCAAG